>JAFGWG010000131.1 GCA_016937255.1 Bacteroidales bacterium | reverse complement strand
TCCTTCCGTCCCTTTTTTGTACTTTTGTGCTTATTTTCTGCTATGAGCGAAGAGCACTTGAGATTCAATCCTGAAACAATGCGCTATGAGCCGGTTAAAGGAAAAACCCGCTTATGGAGGAACATATTATATGTTCTTCTTACTGGTATTGCTTTTGGTATGGTCTTCATTCTGATTCTCATGAATTTCATTAAATCGCCTGAAGAACGTAAAAAAGAGCATGATTTAGAAGTTTATAAAGAAACATACAGCAAGCTTCAAGAACAGTTTTCGAAAAACATGAAGGCCATCAGGGAGTTGGAGAAGCAAGACAAGCAACTTTTTCAGGAAATTTTTGAGACCAAAAGCATCGACACAAATTATATGAGCGATGTCATTATTGATGAAATATCGGAAAAAGGAAAGGATATTGACCTTTCTCTTATGATGGAAAAAGCAACGGGAAGAATGAAAAACATTCAGATTTTAGCTGCCAACGAAGGGCTTCTGATTGATTTTGCACGATATTTTGTTTCTCACAACAGCGATTATCTCAACAAAGTTCCTTCACAAATACCACTAAGGAACGGCACTTACACTTTGGTATCAGGATTTGGCGACCGTATTCATCCCATTTTCAAAACCACAAGACATCATAATGGAATTGATTTTGCAGCCCGTGCTGGCACTTCTGTTTTAGCCGCTGGAGATGGAATTGTGGAAAAACCAATTGGGAATTTTACAGGTTATGGAACAGTAGTGGTTATTAATCATGGAAATGGGATTAAGAGCATATATGCTCAATTACTCGACACTGAAGTTGAGTCAGGGCAGCGCGTTAAAGCAGGTCAGGAAATTGGATTTGTAGGAAATACTGGGATTTCCATCGGCCCGCATTTACATTTCGAAATATGGGTTAATGGTAACGCCCGCGATCCCATGCAATTCCTAATTTCTGTTCCAGCCGATACTTATCTCGAACTTCTTAAAGCAGCGTCACAATTCAATCAATGTCTATCCTAACTTTGCGCAATGAAAAGCTCCACAATAAAAAAACTAACACTCTTTACAGCTATCAATTTTGTGATTGCTAACATGGTGGGCACAGGGGTTTTTACTTCACTCGGTTTCCAACTATTTGATATCACAAATATTGCCGCAATTTTAATGCTCTGGGTCATCGGCGGAATTATGGCACTGCTAGGTGCTCTTGCATACGGAGAACTAGGTGCAGCTATGCCTCGTAGCGGTGGAGAATATAATTTCCTTTCAAGAATTTATCACCCTTCAGTTGGCTTTCTGGGGGGATGGGTTTCCGCAACCATTGGCTTTGCAGCTCCTGTAGCACTGGCCAGTATGGCTTTTGGCGAGTACTTCAATCAGGTTGTTCCCAGCTTATCACCAATGCTGACAGCCTTAATCATTCTTGCACTAATTACAGCTGTTCATAGCTGGGATATTAAAAAAGGTGGCAATTTTCAGAATATATTTACCGTAGGGAAAATTGCTTTTGTGATTGTATTCATCATTGCAGGACTCTTTTTTGCACCCGAAGTTCAGGATATCAGCCTTAACATAAGCTCCGGAACATGGGCAGACGTGTTTAAACCAGCATTCTTCGTTTCACTGGTATATGTTTCATATGCCTATAGTGGCTGGAATGCTTCTGCATATTTTGTAAACGACTTGAAAAATCCGGTAAAACAATTGCCAAAATCTTTATTACTGGGAACCATTATCGTTACCGCTCTCTATGTATTGCTCAATTTTGTCTTTCTGCTCGCTGCACCTATTCCCGAAATGACCGGACAATTGGAAGTTGGATTTATCGCTGCTAATCATATTTTTGGCATAAACGTGGGGCAGATGATGAGTATTGCAATTTCACTTCTACTGGTTTCATCCATAAGTTCAATGGTTTTTGCAGGCCCTCGTGTAACTCAGGTAATGGGCGAAGATTTTAAACTTCTTGGCTTTCTGGCAAAGAAAACCAAAAGAAACGTTCCTCTAACAGCGGTTCTGGTGCAATTTACCATAAGTTTTATTCTCATTGTCACTGCATCTTTTGATCAGCTTCTTACATATACAGGATTTGTTCTCAATATATTCACTTTCCTTACCGTAATGGGAGTCTATGTGCATCGTATCAAATACAAAGATGCTCCACGCCCGGTAAAAACCTGGGGTTATCCTGTAACTCCTTTCATATTTATGGCTTTCAATCTTGCAATTGGCGTATTTCTTGTCATGGAACGCCCGGTTGAATCACTTATTGGCACAGGAACTATTGCCATTGGAGCCATTCTTTACTTTTTCAGTAAGCAATCTAATAAAAAATCAAAATAACATGAAAAGCACATTTGCCATTCTTTTGACCCTTTTTGTATTTGCCTTTATTTCATGCGGCAATCAAAAATCCAATGACCAAAACGACCAGGACAGTACTGCCAACGATACAGTAGTTGAGGAAAATATTGTTCTGAATTACTACTACGATGACATTGCACGATATGTAGCCGGTCTGCCGGTAAGCGATAGCAGTGAATTAAAAGAATATACTGATAAAGATGGATGGAAAAGCTATGCAGCCGATCTTGATCAAAACTGGGAAAACTTCCAAACAAGCAAACTTGATGTGATGAAGCCTTGGATTGACAAAGAGCTTGGAGAAATCAATAATTCAACAGAAACTGTATTCTATCCGTTCTCTGGCCCTGACTTTGCATACATGTACACATTTCTGCCAAAAGCTGAAAGCTATTACATGATAGCCCTTGAACCTGTAGGAATCATTCCCAATATCAGCAAAATAAACAACTCAGCTTCTTTTTTCGGAGCCATGAACAATGCCATCCGCGACAACCTAAACCTTAGCTTTTACATTACCAAAAGCATGAAGTCGCAAATGAATAATGAGCAGATCAAAGGGACTCTTCCTGTTCTATTGTTTTTTATGGCACGCATGGATCTTCACATTCAGAATATTTGCCCTGCAACAATCTCTAAAGATGGTGAGCTTGTGGTAAGTGAAACAGAAAACATGAAAACCGCCGACAAAAAGTTTACAAACGGTGTAGAAATAACCTTTATTAAACCTGGCGAAAACAAACTGAGCAAAGTGTATTATCTGAGTGTAAGCATCCGCAACGATGGTTTTGAGGCCCTGCCCGAAGCTGAAAAGTATCTAAAATCGATGCCAGAAGACATGACCACATTTGTAAAATCAAGTTCATATTGTATGCACGAAGACAAGTACAACACCATTCGCGACATCTGTCTTACCCATTCCAAATATATGGTTCAGGACGATAGCGGTGTTCCATTCCGTTTCTTTGATAAAAACAAGTGGAATTTTAATTTCTACGGCATTTATACTCGCCCAATCCCTGTTTTCAGCCATTTCTATCAGGAAGACTTTAAAAATGCTTTCCCCGCAGAGCCCAAACGTCTCGGCTTCCGTTTTGGATATCCGGAAGAATCTAATATCTTTGTAGCGAAAAGAAAATAGTTATAGATGGAATTTTTAAGAAAAGGTCTTCTCTTTATAAGCTTTCTAAGCATAATTGCCTCCTTTGTCGGAGCGCAAACCGATGTCATTCCTGATAGTTCAAATGTGCTCGACACCATTCCTTATGGTGGACAAAACATCGTTTTATACAAAGACAATGTTTGGGATTATGTTATTGACCCCCTAATTCTTGCTCGAGACAAAGCCTTATCTGACACCATGAAAATCTTTACGGAGTATTGGAACAACGATATTACTTTCCCATATTCATGGCCAGATCCAGGTCCTCCCCCAGACAGTATTCTTATTGAGCTTGTAAACAGTGACCGATCTTTTGTTTTACCACATTATGGCATGATTACTTCTGGTTTTGGTTGGCGATACGGACGAAACCATAAAGCAATTGATGTTGACCTTGAAAAAGGCACACCTGTTCGAGCTGCATTCGATGGTAAAGTACGTTATGCTAAATATAATACCGGTGGATACGGTAACCTGATTATTATTCGACATTTCAACGGTTTGGAAACTTATTATGCTCACCTTACTACGATATATGTAAAACCGAATCAGATTATTAAAGCAGGTCAAATTATTGCAACAGGAGGAAATACCGGGGCACATTGGACTGGAGCGCACCTCCATTTTGAATGCCGGTGGTTTGACCATGCTTTTGACCCACTCAAAATCATAGAATTTGATTCTCTCCGATTAAAGTCAGACAGTGTTGTACTTACACCCAATGATTTCAAAATCTCTCAAAGTCACAAAGCATATGTTAATAATGGCGTAAATGGACAAAATAGTGGAACTGCAGTAAATTATGGAGGCAGCACCACTACTACCAGTAATGCCAATGTCGAAACAAATGCTTCTGCCAGCGGCAAAGTAATGGGTAATTATTACTATGTGAAAAAAGGCGATACCCTTTCAGCCATTGCCAGTCGCTATGGAACATCAGTAGCAAAACTTTGTGAGCTCAATGGAATAAGTAAAAGTTCCACCCTGCAAATTGGTCAGAAAATTAGAATAAAATAAGCCATGCGCTTCATAATTCTAAGTCTGATTATTTCTCTTTTTTCTTCAGTTCATTTACAGGCTCAACAAAATGAATGGCCTGAAAAGCGTGATACCAGTGATATCATTGGTAAATGGCTTTTCAAGCAATACTGTGACTCCTTTCCTGAAATCTATATGATGCCCGAGTGGTATGATCTGCAAATCATCTACGTCCAAGTAAATCGCGATAGTAGCGGATTCCCACATTTATCCTATCACCAAATGGGGGTAGATAACAAGCAGTATTTTTATCCTGCCAGTCTGGTTAAACTTCCTACCCTACTTCTTACTCTAGAGAAGCTTAATGAACTCAATCCAAAATATAAAATTGATAAGTATAGTCGAATAAAAATTGGCAAAGATCACAGCTGTCAGACCGAATTTAAAGAAGATACGACAGGCCTGGAAGGTTATCCCACCATCGCAAATTTTATCAGAAGAATACTATTGGTTTCAGACAATCAGGCCTATAGCAGATTGTTTGAATTTATGGGGCAAGAAGATCTCAACAGACGCATGTGGGCCAAAGGATATACCGACAATATTATTTTGAAACGATTTACCCGCTGCGATTATGATGAAAATCGTTATACCAATCCATTTTGGTTTTATCATCTAAACGGCGATGTTGCCTACTACCAAAAAGCTCGTACAAATCCAAATAAATGGAAAATTCCGTATGAAATTGATACTCGTGTTGGAAAAGGATGGATGGATTGGAAAACATATCGGGATAAACCGAAGGATTTCAGGTATACCAACCGCATTACCCTCGAGTCAGAATTAGACATGATGATTCGTTTCATCCTCCCTGAAATATTTGATTCTACCAATCAATGGCATATCAGTCAGCAAGACAGGCTCTTTCTGCTTCAGTACTTTTCAATGTATCCACGACAGTCTCCAATTTCAGAATATCACGATTACGAAGAATATGAAGATTCTTACAAAAAATACTTCATGATTGGCGACACCAAGGATACCATTTATGATGAAAACCTGAAAATCTTTAATATCGTTGGTCTGTCATATGGGTTTCTATCTGATATTGCCTATATCGTAAATTTAGAAGAAGGTGTTGAGTTTTTTCTTGCTGCAGTTATTTATACCAACCAAGATGATATTCTAAATAACGACCAATATGAGTATCACGAAGTGGGATTCCCATTTTTTGGGAAGTTCGGAAGAATTGTATACGAATACGAACGCAAACGTCCACGCACTTATAGACCCGATTTCTGGGAAATTAAAACAGCACTGGGATTGCCTCCATTGTAAAGTTAAATTGAAGAAGGAGAAAAGTTAAAAGTAAAAACAGTTAGTAAATTCTCTTTTAACTTATTAGCTCTTACTTTTACAATTTTACTTAAAAAATAAGCTTGTGTACCAATGAGTTTCCATTAATATCCAGCTTCAACAAATAACTTCCAGGTCCATTAACCATTGCCCTGTCAACGACATAATCATAGTGACCAGCTTCAAGCTTATCATTCTCAAGGACAATGATCATACGGCCACTGATATCGTATACCGCCAAATGAATATCTGAAGACTCAAGTAAATCGAACGAAACATTCGAAATTTCTTCGGCAGGATTTGGAAAAACTGTAAAACTGGATGGATCCATATATTCCTCCACTCCAGCAGCTAATGAGTAAACATTAATATCATCAATATACAAATTGTTTCCTCCATTGGAATAAAACTCAAATCTGAGTCTGGCTCCTTTATGGTTCAAATTAGCAGCAGTAATCACAAATTCAGCTTCTGACCAATCATTTTGTGATGCTGGAGCAAATGCGGTTTCTGAAGGGTTACATGTAGACAAAGCACTGCCACTTAATGAAATTTTACTGCTCCAAGAAAACCCACAATCATTTGACAAAAAAACGTTTAACTTATCATAAGCAGTGTCGGAGCCTGTAATAATAGTGCCTGCATTGATTTTGCCTGCATAAGCATACTTAAAAGTCACTTTAGCATGAGATCCCGAAGGTAAAGCAGTAAGATCAATCAGCGGACTAATTAAATTGTCGTAACTCCCATTGATGTTCCCATCAAAATTATTAATGAATACCGATTTGCTTCCACTATAAGCTGCTGCTGAGCTTAATTCCCATGTTCCAGCCACATCGTTATAAATATCAAACTCATTACTTAGCGTAATACTCTCAAATGATTCCATATATGGCGCATCATAAGCATTGGCTGTATCCATTACATGAATATAAGCTGTTTTTGAAACGGAATCTGAACCAGCAGAATTAAAAACAAGCAGTTTTACTTCATAAACACCAGGCACATCATATTGTATAGTTGGATTGGTATCGTTTGAAATAGATGGTGTTCCTCCCTGGAAAGTCCAAATATAAGTGTTAGGAGCGCCATTAAAAGAAACATCAAAGAAATTTATACTTCCTCCTGCACAAACATATTCTTTTTCAGCAAAAAAGTCAGCAACAGGAGTACAAGCAACAGTTGAGGTATCTAAAACTCCAGTAGCAATAAGATTTTCATAAGACCACAATGTATGGCGATCGCCTGATAATGTAGTATTTATACGATCAAGCTGTCCTACAGAAAAAATATTGGTACAGAAACCCCACTGATAATCCATATAGTTTTCAATCATATCTGGCTCATCGGGACTATCCTGATCACACGTATTGCGACTACCAGGAGTGAAACAATTGGCCGAGGTATTTTGAGTTGCAACGTCAACAGGAGGAGTATCATCAACCTCATCCCCATTAGGAGCAAAAAAATCCGGACAACCACTCGATGCGGGCAATAATCCAAACATCAGATTCTGAAACGGATGATAGAGATTAAAATAGTGCCCGGTTTCATGAGTAAACGTACGATTCTCGGCATTAACAGGCATTCCGCCCAAAGTGGTGGCCGTTCCAATAGCCCCAATACCGTCGTGACGAATCAATACTCCGTCCATTAAAGTATCTCCTCCTGTAAGTGCTTGTGTAAGAGTATTACTGGGAGGAAATGGAGACATTCCTCCTATAAACGCTCCATCAGGCAAACTCATTCCTTCAGGATAAATAAAATTTACTACAAAAATATTCATGTATTTGCTGGGAGGCCAAGCATAATCTGCCATGGTTTGAAAATAAGCAAAATTGGTCTGGGTATCATAATGGCGCAAAATTCCGGAAGTGCAATTCCCACTAGGGTCTTTCTTTGCCAACCTAAACTCTATTTCACAATCTGCAGCACGAGACTTAAACAAAGAATAAGTATCAGCCGTATCTGCATTTTGCAAATTATAATCAATATTCAGGCGATCAAGCCCGTCAAGAATCTGAGCATCGCTGATATTCTCGGCTCCATATACATGAATGATATGGAAAACTACAGGAATAACACGCTTACCATTAATCAATGTATCGGTTTTACTCTGATCCTGCATCATACGAAGATTGTCTTCATAAATCATATACTTTGCAATAATCGAAGGATCTTCAGCCACTTTCTGCTTCAAAATAATGTCATCAGCCATTATCATACGCACTTCCTGAGCCGAAATTCTGAAACTAAAAATTATTGATAACCCCAGAACAAAAACTATTTTCTTCATTATGTAAATTTTTTATTGCCCAAAAATAGAAAATGTGATTCAGTTGGACAAAAGTTTTAGATGTAAATATTGATTGAAGATGAATATTAATTACAATGAATAAAAAAGTATCTTAATAAAATCGCATAAGGAAATCTGAGTCATTATTATGACAATTGAGAATACTCGCACCTCAATATCTTTAATCTTAATTTTCTTTAATGTAATTTTGCCATATTAATATTGACAGCGATGGAAAATAAAGATGAGATGCAGGTGATAGATAATATTGAATTGGTATTTCTTACCATGGAAGATTATCCCGAGATAAAAAATTCGATGATTGAAGCATACACCAATATGCCAGGAGCATTTTGGAAAGAAAATCATATAGAAAAACTCATTAAAATTTTTCCCGAAGGACAGGTAGGCATTAAAGTTAATGGTGAACTCGCCGGCTCTGCATTATCTATTATAGTAGACTATCGTAAATTCGATAATAAACACACGTATAGTGAAGTGACCGGAAACTATACTTTCAATACACATAGCCTCAAAGGCGACACATTATATGGAATTGATGTTTTTATCAGACCCAAATACAGAGGGCTGCGTTTGGGCCGACGCCTCTACGACTACAGAAAAGAGCTTTGTGAGCGATTAAATCTCAAAGGAATTATTTTTGGAGGTCGTATCCCTAACTATCACCAGTATTCAAACACCTTAAGTCCTCGGCAATATATAGATCAGGTTAGAAATAAAGAAATTCATGATCCGGTATTGAACTTTCAAATGTCAAACGATTTTTACCCTTCTCGTATTCTACAAGGCTATCTCGAAGGTGATAAAGAATCGAAAGAATACGCTGTTTTGCTGGAATGGAAAAATGTGTATTACGAGAAAGTTTCAAATCAGGCTGCTACAATTAAGTCTATCATCAGGCTGGGTCTGGTTCAATGGCAAATGAGATTATATAAAGATTTAGATGAGCTGATGCAACAAGCCGAATTCTTTGTAGATGCAGTTTCTGGCTATAGAGCTGATTTTGCTTTATTCCCGGAATTCTTTAATGCTCCGCTTATGTCTGAATATAACCACTTGTCTGAACCTGAATCTATTAGGCAACTTGCAGAATATACCAAAGAAATTGTTCGTCGCTTCTCCGAGCTGGCAATATCATACAATATAAATATTATTACTGGCAGCATGCCCGAAATAGTTGACAATGCTCTTTTCAATGTAGGCTACCTCTGCAAGCGTGATGGCGGGCTAGAGAGATTCGAAAAAATTCATGTCACTCCAGATGAAGCAAAGGTTTGGGGCTTACAAGGTGGAGACGCAATACAGACATTTGATACAGATTGTGGGAAAATAGGCATTCTTATTTGTTACGATATCGAATTCCCCGAATTAAGTCGCCTTTTAGCAGATGAAGGCATGAACATACTTTTCGTTCCATTTTTAACCGACACCCAAAACGGATATTCAAGAGTTAGAAGCTGTGCCCAAGCCAGAGCCATTGAAAACGAGTGCTATGTAGCCATTGCAGGCAGTGTAGGCAATTTACCCAAAGTTCACAACATGGATATGCAGTATGCACAGTCGGTTGTTTTCACTCCGTGCGACTTTGCATTTCCAACCAATGGAGTAAAAGCAGAAGCCACACCCAATACCGAAATGGTTTTAATTGCCGATGTTGATATAGATTTACTTAGAGAACTAAATCAATTTGGAAGTGTCAGAAATCTGAAAGACAGAAGAAGCGATATCTATACCTTAAATAGGAAAAGTAATTCCTGACGAAGTCTTCAACTCATTTATTAAAAATGAAATTCTCTCTAAAAGAAAAACAACTTCACCGCAGAAGCTGCTAAGGCAACCAATAGAACATAACGGATAGCCGCACTTCCCTTTTTTATGGCCAGTTTTGCCGCAAGCCAGGCGCCGATCATAGATCCGGCAGCAAGTACAAGCCCAGGGGCCCATTCAACCTGATCGTGATAGATGAAAGTTACTAAAGCAAATGGAGTAAAAACAAATGTAAGCGCCAGCTTTATGGCATTGGCACGCACCAAATCATACCCGGCAGTTAGTGTTAAAGCAAAAAGCATAAATACGCCCACACCTGCTTGAATGAATCCGCCATAGGCACCAATAAATACAAAAATCAGAAAATGATACCAGCGCAATTTGATTTTATACTGCTCTTTATGGTCTTTCCTGAATTTCTTTGGGTTGATGATGGTAATAATAAAGAAGAACACAATTAAAATCCCAATAAAGGTTTTCATGTGCTCATCGGGAATTTCAACAGCCAGAAGAGACCCGGCTACAGCCCCGGGAATCGCTGCCAGTGAAAGTAAAGCTGCATTTTTTACATCCAGCATTTTCTCTTTACGAAAAGTAAGAAGCCCGGTCAGTGTTTGCAATAAGATGGAAATACGGTTGGTACCGTTGGCCACTACCGGCGACATACCGGCAAAAATAAGCATAGGCAACGAAAGCAATGACCCGCTTCCGGCCAGCGTATTGATAAAGCCGACAAAAATGCCCACCAGAAAAATCAATATGGCAATGGTGATATCCATGAAATTGTCCTCAAAGATACAAATTGATACAGGTGTACAAGTTTATTTACTACATGAAAAGACAATTTCATATTTTTGATAAGTGCATAGGGGTAAAAGAACACAATGGTGTAATGAAGTTATAAAGACAAAATATATGGGGAAAACCCTTTTTATTTCACTACTGTTATTGTCTGTTTTTTGCAGAGCAAATACATTTGTAGTATCAACAACAGCCGACAGCGGCCCGGGTTCTTTACGTTCCGCAATCGACAGTGCTAACGCGAACTCCGGAGCAGATACTATTGCTTTCAACTTAAACACGGGTGATCCCAATTTCAATGTTTCGCAGGGCACCTGGGTAATATCCTTATTTAGTAGTCTACCGTATCCTAACGGAGAATTATTCATTAACGGTTCTTCTCAAGCTCTTTATGGAGGAAACACCAACCCTTCTGGTCCTGAAATTTTGATAACGAACGCCAATCCGGGAACAGTGTTCTGGGCTTTTGGTTTGTTTTCGGCCAATAATACCATCAGAGGTATTGGTATTTCCGGGTTTTTATACGGAATCATTATATCTGAAGCCACAGGAACCGGAAATCGCATAGAAGAATGCTATATAGGAACCGATTATAAAGGAGATTCGCCCAATCCAAATGCATATGCTATAACCATTAGCAACACTGCTGCCAATAACATAATTTCAGGGAATCTGATTTCGGGAAATACCAAAACGGGAATTGTAATCACCAATTCTGACCATAATTACATTTACGGAAACCATATAGGATGTGATAAATACGGACAAACTGCAGTTCCAAATGAAACTGGAATTGTTGTCGATTCATCTTCTTTTACTCAAATTGGCGGTCCTATACTAACACAAAGAAACATTGTTTCGGGAAATTTGAACAGCGGAATCATGATTAGCAGTAAAACCTCTCAATATAATATCATTGAAAACAATCTTATCGGAACTGACAGTTCCGGAACACAGAAATTAAGCAATCTTTACGGCATTACTCTGAGCAAAGCTTCTGGCAACTATATCGGCATCGGAAATCTCATCTCAGGCAACACAGATATTGGTATTTTACTTACAGGGAAATATACACGAGAAAACACAATAGCCGGCAACCTGATTGGAACAGATATTTCAGGAACCCAATTGCTCGATAACCACAAAGGAATCATTATAAAAAGTTTGGCTAACTCTAATACCATTGGAGGCACATCCGTTTCGGAAAGAAACATAATAAGCGGTAATATTGAAATTGGGATATATATTGAAGCGGCCGACAGCAACAGAATTATTGGCAATTATATCGGAACAGATATATCCGGAACACAAAAAGTGGCCATTGGAACCATTGGCATGAATGATTCTTTGGTTCAGGGCAACGGTGTCGAGTTTAATATTCTTGCCAGATATAATGTACTTGGTGGCCCTACTAACGCAGAAAGAAATATAATATCAGGACACAAAGTATACGGAGTAGTTTATTACGGACATTGCGATCATAATACGACCATTAATAATTTTATTGGCACTGACGTAACCAGCCAAAATCCACTGCCCAACGCAACCGGAATATGTTTCGATTGTGCCAGCAACCATAATGATGTTATTGATTGTGTACTTTCAGGTAATATTGGGTATGGGCTTTTTTATGTAACACGAGGAACAGAATATAACCGCTTGCTTGGTTGCATGATAGGATGTGATTCGTCAGGAACAAATGCCGTTCCCAATGATATTGGAATGGTTGTTTCTACGGGGGCTGCAAATAATACTATTGGTGGTCTGTCAGTTAGTGACCGTAATATTTTTTCAGGAAATTTACAAAGCGGACTAATGATTACAAATCAGCTTACCGAAAACAATATCATTTACAATAACTACTTTGGCACAGATATTACCGGCCAAAATCCACTGCCAAATCTTTATGGCATAATGGTAAGCACATACGCTTCCTGCAACAATATCGACAGCAACCTGATTTCGGGTAACACACAAGCCGGCATAATTATTACTGAGAAAGCTGATAGCAATACTTTTGTAAACAACCTCATTGGATGTTCCTCAGATACTTCGATTGCCATTCCAAATCAATCGTCAGCCATATACATTGATCAGGGAGCCAATAACAATACCATTGGTGAAAACGGAAAAGCAAATATTATTGCTTATAATAAAGGTGGTGGTATTTTTATTAATCATGAACATTGTCTCGGTAATAAAATATCGGCAAACAGCTTCTTTGAAAATGAAAATCTGGCCATAGATATTTTTCCTTTCAGCACAATGAATCCAAACGATTCGGGCGACACAGATACCGGACCAGCAATGATGCTAAACCACCCTGTAATCAATCAGGCCGTATACTCTTGCGGCTCGGCTTTCATAAATGTTTCCGGCGAAATCGATACCCAAAACCCAAGTCTTAAAACCATAGAAGTTTATATAGCTGCAAATGATACTTCTTTGCAAGGCCAGGGAAAAACTTATCTCGGATCATGCACCCCCGATGCAAGTGGGAGTTGGAATCTGGGATGCACAGGCTTACCCTCAAATGAAAACCTTTGTGCCATTTGCATTGATGAAAACGGGAATACATCTGAATTCTCCATAAAATATCTTCCAATTTCTGCAGTTAAAGAGAATAATGCATTTATTTTCAGTGTTTATCCTAATCCGGCTACTGATCAAATTTCAGTTCGGAGTGAAGATTCAGGACAGAAAACAATAAGAATATATTCTGTATCGGGCACATATATTGCAGGGCCATTTTCAACTTCAGATATTGAGTATTCGATTCCGATAGAAAAACTTGAACCGGGCACATACTTTATCAACATTGTTCAAAACAACAAAACTTATTCAATCCAATTTGTAAAACAATGAAACTGAAACATATATTTCTTGTTGTATTTTCACTGTATGCGATAAAGCTTTCTGCAACAGATTATACTGTAAGTAATACCAATGACAGCGGTGTGGGATCATTACGCCAGGCAATTACATCTGCACTAGCAAATCCTATCGGTCTACCGCACAATATTTTATTTAATATTCCAATTACAGATCCGGGATATAATTCAAATACTGGCGTATTCACCATTGTCTTTCTCGACGAAGGATTACCGGCATTAAATACGGGATACATCACCATCGACGGCGCAAGTCAAACTTCTTATGGTGGCAACACAAACCCTTTCGGGCCCGAAATTTGTCTCAATGGCAATGGTAACACTGTTGAATACTGTATTTCCATTCAGAATTCATCATACAACGAAATTAAAGACCTCATTATTAACGAATTTCTTTATGGAATTCAAGTCTACGGATCCCTTTCAGCAAACAACAAAATCACAGGATGCTATCTTGGATGTAATTATGATGCCAGCAGCAGAGTTCCCAATTATAACGGTATTGAAATCATCAGCGGAGCTAATAATAATCAGGTGGGTGGCGATCTGGTATCTGAAAGAAACATCATTTCGGGAAACGATTATGCCGGAATTCGAATCAGTGATGCAAATAACAACCTGATTATCAACAACTATGTAGGGGTGAATCGCAACGGATCTGCAGAGCTTCATAATTATGACGGAATTACTGTGGAAGGTGCAGCATATTCAAATATCATTGGTGGAAGTACGGCTAATCGTCGGAATATTGCTTCCGGAAATGTAGCGTATGGAATTGATATTTTCGGAGTAGGCTGTGAGAATAATGCAATTATTGGAAACTATATTGGAACCGATGTTTCGGGCTCTTATGCCATTCCAAATACATACGGCTTGCTCTTCGATGATCGGTCACATAATAATATTGTAGGGGGGTACCTGCCCGGCGAAGGTAACCTGATTTCAGGTAATACTGCATTCGGAGCCTATTTTTATAATAATGGAACCAACAGCAACTATTTGATAGGAAACATGATAGGAACGGATGCATCAGGGACGATTGCTGTGCCCAACGAAACAGGAGTGCATATCGATGGTGCAACTTACGCTAATCTTGTCGATAGCAACCTCATTTCCGGAAATTTGGCCAATGGAATTACGCTTTTTGCAACCTATTCTGACTATAATACCATTATCAGAAACAAAATAGGAACAGATATTTCAGGAACCTTGCCTCTTGGCAATCAAATGAATGGTATTCTCATCACTCAAGGATCAGCCCACAATATCATTGGTGGAAGCCCGGCTTTGTCAAATATTATTGCATATAATCACTCGAACGGAGTAAAAATTGAATCTGAAGGTTCTGATTTTAATTTGGTTAGTTGCAATTCTATTTTCGAGAACCAAAATCTGGGCATAGAACTGTATCCTGCTGATGGAATAAATTCTAACGACCAGGGAGATCCCGATACCGGACCCAATGATTTATTGAACAGCCCTGAGATTTCACAAATAAGTTTCTATCAGGATACCGCTATTATTTCCGGAACGCTGGAAACTCAAAACCCGGAGCATTGCCGGATTGAAGTCTATAAAGCTGATCAGAATGCAGGCGGTATTTCACAGGGTAAAACATATTTGGGAACAACTGCGGCTGATAATGCAGGCAACTGGATTCTTAAAAGTGAAGAAACGGACACTTGCTCTTTCTTCGTTTGTCTTTGTATTGATCCAAACAACAATACATCAGAATTTTCAGTTGAAAATCCGGTACAACCGCTTTCAATACACGAATCTCACCTTAAAGAATTAAGGATATTCCCAAATCCAGCATCTGATTATGTACAAATTGCAGATTATTGTCTATACGATTTTTACAATTTATTCGATTTAAACGGAAAAATAGTGAAGACAGGCAGATTGAATGAATACCTCGGCAAAATTGAATTAAGCAACGTTAATGCCGGACAATACATACTTATTGCATATGGGAGCGAAAAAGCCGCAGAATGCAAACTAATCATACTTCCATAATTCCCCGAAACTGTATTATCTTTGTACTATGTCAACCCCAAAATACGATAAGCTGTTCTATTCCATGAGCGAAGTGGTGAAACGGTATAATGTTCCGGTTTCTACCCTGCATTATTGGGAGAAGGAGTTTACAGAGCTTAAGCCTCATCGCAACAAGAAAGGCAATCGTATGTACACCGAGGATGACATTCTGCTTCTCGACACCATTTATTTTCTGGTAAAAGAAAAAGGCTATACCATTAAAGGAGCCAAAGAAAGACTCAAAGCCGATCGCATTACTCAGGAGAAAAATGCCAGAATCAGGAATTCTCTTCTGAATATCCGTGCGCTTATGCTTGAAATGAAAGAGAGTTTGGATGTTGCGATTAAGAAGCAGGGTAATAAGTAAAATTGAAAAAGGAGAAAAGTAAGAAGTAAAAAGTAGAGGCTATTCTTTTTTTGCAGTTATTAAAGACTTTGATAAAACCTTAATAAGTTCTTCAGCTTCAGCAAGTACTTTATTTGAATTTTCCATTTTTAACGACTCACTTTTTATTAGAACTCTTAACCAAAAGGCTGCTTCGCGACATTCTTTCAAGCTTAAGTGTAGTTTATAAATGAAATCTTTTTTACTTGATGCGCCACGACCTTCTTCGTAATTTGCCCCAACTGCTGTTGCACTACGCATTAATTGCAATAGATTATGGCGATCGAAATAATCAGCGTCAATACTCTTACATAGTTTAATCACGTTTGCACCAAAATTTTCAGTTTTTTCACTAATTGTTGAAGCGTGTATCTCCATCTGATTGTCCTTAAATTATTACAATGCCAAAACTTTTAACTTTTTCAATCTTACTTTTTCAATTTTACTTATCTAATCCATGATCGGGATAGAGCTTCCGATAGTTGCACAGTAGCGGATCGGGATTTCCGGGCTCATGCAGGTGCATTCCTTCGCTGCGACACCATTTCCACAAATCACAGTCTTTGCAAATTCCGGTTTTGAAAGGTTTTCGATCGCGATAGTCCTTGAATTTATTGTGCCAGATATCGAGAAAATCGTCTTTATAGATATTGCCCTGTACAAATCCACGATTAATGTTTGGACACGCACCAATATCACCATTTGCTAAAACCGAACCTACATGAATTCCGGCACGACAGAAAAACAACCCATCGCGTACAAGACCTTCATAGAAACCAAGTATTCCGTCGCACCCAAAGGCAGCTTTTATAACACCTTCTGCACGATTTTGCACAATAAAATCCATCATATATTTAAACTGGGGAGAAGTCAGCAAAAGTTCTTCATTCGTTGCAGCCCTACCAATAGGATCGATGCTAAATAATCGCCAACGCTTCACACCAATATCTACCAATAATTTCTTTACTTCATTCAGCTCACCAATATTTCGTTGATTCACACAGGTTACCACATCGTAAGTCATTTTATCTTCTGCAGCCAATAGTTTAATGGCATTTACAGCTCTCTCAAATGAGCCTTCCCTACCCCGCAACCAGTCGTGATTTTCCTTCATGCCATCTAGGCTAATGGTTACTGAACGTAAACCAGCTTCACGCAATGCACGAAAACGTTCTTCGGTCATAGCCCAGCCATTGCTTACCATTCCCCAAGGGAAGCCCATTTTTTTGAGTTCAGATCCAACCTCTTCCAAATCTTTACGAACTAAAGGTTCTCCACCAGTAATGACAATCATCACTTTTTTGGGATCATATTCCTTTGCTACTTGACTAGCAACTTGCAGGAAATCCTCAGCCGGCATATCAGGGGCATCTTCAATAATTTGACAATCACTTCCACAATGCAAACAAGCAAGATTACACCGGGAAGTACATTCCCAGAAAAAATAATTCAGTTCATGTAGTTTAGCTTGTAGCTTTACATATCTTCGATGAAGATTTAGCGCCATTCGGGCTTTGCGATCAAATTTCTTTCTTTCGTTGGCCATGAGGTTTACAATTTATTCAGTTTCAGGAATAACGCCATAAAGTGTTTGATCTATTATTGGAGGTTCAACTACCCGAATTACTCCATAATCACAAATCACTTCAACTGGAGGCTCATATATCGGGACTACTGAATCCTTTACGACAGGAACTTCAGCATTTTGCATCGTATCTTGTAATATTTCTGGATTTTCAAGGTAGATCTTGTTTGTTTCTTTTACCGCAGATTTGAGCTTCCCTTTTTGATTTCTACATCCGGCACTTATGATTAAAAAACTGATTATTGAAAAACATTTCAATATCAGAAAAACACGCAAGCGCAGATATTTTTTATTGAGTCCAATCATTTTGTCGTTTTTGTAAGCAAGCTCAAGATATAATCACTAGTCAATATCAATCTGTACGCCGTATTTGTTTACAGGATAATCGGGTTCATCATACGGAAAAACCACGCCGTACTCCGTTTGCGGGTAGTCGGGAGGATCGAGAACAGGATTTACCGGAACGGTATGCTGCGCATTCTTCACACTGTCCTCATATGCAATGGAATCGGCACGGGCAATACTATCGGCCATGGCAATAGAATCTACACGGGCAATAGAATCAAGCCGTTCCTGCTCACGAACCTGCTTCAACGAATCTTCGTTTATAGTATTTTCATTATCGGATCCACTGCCACCACAGGCAGAAAACATCACAGTAATACTGATTGTGGCCAAAATATTCTTAATAATTCTGGCTCTGAGGCGTATAATTTCTTTTCTCCAGAGAATAAGCATAAAATAATCGTTTTTATTTTTACTGCAATATAAGATGATTTTTTCAAAGAAGTTCACAGAATCGAGAGAAAATTATTTTTACATAATATCTTCCGGTACAGGAACGCCATATTTGTCAATCGGATAATCGGGCTCATCATACGGATATACCACGCCATATTCGGGTTGAGCATAATTTGGTGGTTCAACAACTGGCTGAATCTGAATATTATTTTGAGCATTCTTTAAACTATCCTCAATGGCAATGGAGTCAGCCTTTGCAATAGAATCTACACGTGCCATAGAATCGAGCCGTTCCTGCTCGCGAACTTGTTTAAGCGAATCTTCATTTACCAAGTTTTCATTATCCGAACCACTGCCGCCACACGCCGAGAACATTACTGTGATACTGATCATGGCCAGTATATTCTTAATGATTCTGGCTCTGAGGCGAATAATTTTATT
>JAFGWG010000130.1 GCA_016937255.1 Bacteroidales bacterium | reverse complement strand
CAAAACACAAGTGTAATAAAAATACAAGGGAACGCGGATTTATTTCCCACAAAGGGCTCGGAGGACACAAAGAATTAAGAGCACAAAAAATTATGTCTTCCATAAAAGGGCAATCAGTCTTCTACTTGTATTGTAACAAAAAACATTGTATCTTCGTAGATATATTATAGGATTAAGATGAAAAAGGCCATTATACTCATATTGATCGCTTTATTCACTCTTGCTGCTTTCAACAGCTGCAAGACCAATAAGAAGTACAATCCCAAGAAATGTAAGACCTGTCCGCATTTTAATTAGCAGCTATACTTCTTGAAAGAATTCCAAGACCTATTAAAACAAGGCATAAGGCTGACAATTTCATATTATTCTATTTCCAATCCACCACAGCCCTCTTATCGCGAACCAGTCTGATAAAAATTTTTACTTCCTCATGCGCCGGGTGAGTTTGATACACTTTTAAATCTTCCTCCGTTTCGAAAATACAAAACAAAGCCAAATCCCATGCAGCATCATCAATGGTAAAATTAAGCCCGCAATCGATGTTTAGCATTCCGGGAATACGGCCTTCCATGGCAAGTATTAGTTTTTGTGCCTCGAGCAGATTTTCCTGCTTGGTTTTTCCGTTGGCTTCTTTGTGAAAAGTCCAGAACACACAGTGACGAATCATAATAATTGGGATTTGAATGCTAATATACGGATTTTTAGTTGCTCGTAAAGTCGCAAAACAACATGAGATAGAACGCAGTAGAACATTGCGAGAAGCGTTGTGCAGGCTATGTGCCTTTTACAACGATTGAATGTCGCTCCCTTCTGCAAGAAACATGTGCGACGATTCAATATTGCATGGCGTTTTATTTGTTAATAATTTTTTAAATATTTGCATTTTCTGATTCGTTTATTGTATTTTTGACCAACCGTTCAGTCAATCATAAAAATATGAGTCCGAGAACAACAGAACAAAATGAAGAAATAAGACAGAAAAGCCGCGAAAAAATAACTGCTGCTGCCTTAGAGCTCTTTGCAGAAAATGGCTATCATGCCACGAGTATTGCAAAAATTGCTTCTAAAGCTGGTGTCAGTAAAGGGCTTATATACAATTACTTTGAAAGCAAAGAAGACTTGCTTTCTGCACTTTTTGAGCATATTTATGACAATTTGCTCGAACATATGGATCCTAATAACGACAAAATATGTACCCGGGAAGAAGCACGTGCTTTTATTGATTATCTGTTTGATCATGTGAAAAACAATATTAGTGAATGGAGGCTCTTCATGCAGCTTGCGGTGCAAAAAGGCGTAATGGATCTGCTTATGAAACTTAGCGAGAAAAAGCATTACACCGATTACATATCAACTTTTCTTGGATATTTTCAGAGAAACTCTGATGATCCTATGTTTGATATTACGCTTTTTACGAGCATCATTAAAGGGTTTAGCCTTACGTATGTTTTCGCACCGGAAATGTTTCCCGACAAAGAAGTAGATAAGCTGAAAAACTATATAAAAGACAGATTTTTTAACAAAGAAAAAACTCAAGGCAATGAAAACAATAATAAGCTTGATGATCATGCTGGCTACCTTCTCATTTAGTTATGGGCAGGAAGATGCAAAAGAAATCATCCGAAAGTCAAACAATGTATTACAGGGCGAAAGCAATGAAATGACGATCACTATGAAGCTCATTCGTCCAAAATGGGAGCGTGTCATTACCATGAAAAGCTGGGCAAAGGGAACGGATTATTCTCTTATACTCATAACATCTCCGGCCAAAGACGAGGGACAAACTTTTTTGAAAAGAGGAAATGAAATGTGGAATTGGATTCCTTCCATTTCACGCATGATAAAACTTCCTCCTTCAATGATGTCGCAAAACTGGATGAGCTCTGATCTCAGCTACGATGATTTCCTTAAAGAGTCTTCCATTGTTAATGATTATACTCATAAAATTATTGCCACAGAAGAAATTTCAGGATATGAGTGTTATAAGATCGAACTCATGCCAAAAGAAGATGCTGCTGTTGTTTGGGGAAAAGTCATAAAATGGGTGAGTAAAGACGGGTATTTTACGCTACAGTCTGAATATTACGATGAGGATATGGACTTAGTACGCACTGAAAAAACCGGTGATATAAAATACATGGGAAACCGCAGAATTCCAACTAAATATGTGGTCATTCCTGCAGATAAACCCGGAAATCAGACGCTAATGGTGATTGATGCTGCAAAATTTGATATTCCGATTGCAGATGATTTTTTCTCACAGCAGAATATGAAAACGGTAGAGTAGATGATAAAGCTGAGCCCCGAAATAAAAGTCTGTCATAGGCAGCCAGTCGAAAGGCGTCAGATTTTTATTGAGCAGAAAAATTCTGTTTCAATCTTCGACAGGCTCATCATGACAGAATTTTTAGATTGAAAATAAGATGAAAAAAACCGCACCATCATTCCAGAATCCTCCCTGCGCTCGGAACGCTGGAACGATAGCCCCGCGCGTTGAAGGCCGGCTAAACCTTGAAGGTTTTTGCTGCGGGATGGAACGACTCAAACCTTCAAGGTTTGAGTGGGGAAAGGTCGCGGAATCGTTTAATGTGAATAAATATTGCTCAGTCAACGACTCCTTGACAACTTCGTTCCTCGTTGACGATGGAGTGATGACTTTGTGGCGAAACAGCATGACAGAATTTTAATCAAAAAGAAAAATGACAAAACTCATTAAAATAGCGTGGAGAAACTTGTGGAGAAACCGACGAAGAACATTCATCACTTCGGCCTCCATAATGTTTGCCCTTATGATAGCTCTGGTGATGCGAGCTTTCCAGATAGGGTCTTACGACAATATGGTATTTAACGTGGTTCATGCCTATTCAGGGTATTTTCAAATTCATGCCAATGGTTATCAGGACGACCAGGTACTTAATAATGCCATGGAAGAAAGTCCGGAGATTTATTCAATCATTGCTGAATATCCAAATGTAGAAGCTTCCCCACGTATTGAATCTTTTGTTCTTTCTTCATATAAGCAGCAAACTAAAGGTGCAATGCTGGTTGGAATTGAACCTGCAGCAGAAGACGACCTCACTTCAATTTCAGGAAAAATGATTGAGGGTGATTACCTAAAACCCGATGATGACGGGGCAATAATTTCAAGCCGTCTGGCCAATTACTTAAAAGTTGGCATAGGAGACTCCCTGGTTTTGCTGGGACAAGGTCTATACGGAACGTCAGCAGCAGGAATATTCATCATCAAGGGCATTTTGAAATTTCCAAGTCCTGATTTGGATAATAAAATGGTATACACTTCCCTTTCGGCTGCTCAAGAGTTTTATTCTGCCCAAGGATATTTAACTTCAATTGCCTTCAATATGGAAAATCCCACCAAACTTGATCAAACCGTTGAAGAATTCCGTATGAAACTCGATACCTCGGTGTACGAAGTAATGACTTGGGAAGAAATGCAGCCCGAAATGGTACAACAAATTGAAAGCGATAATATTAGCGGCATTATAATGCTTGGAATACTCTATGTTATTGTTGGGTTTGGAATATTGGGAACGGTCTTAATGATTACCACAGAAAGAATCAGAGAGTTCGGTGTGATGATGGCCATAGGAATGAAGAAGTTTCAGCTCATTGTTATACAAGCTATCGAGATGTTTTTTATCGGACTTATTGGAATCATTTCCGGATCAGCGATAGCTTTGCCCATTATTGGATATTTTCTTCACAATCCCATTCAACTTAGTGGTGACACCGCAAAAATGATGGAGGAATATGGCTTTGAGCCCATAATGCCGGTAGTACTGCGCAGCGATTATTTTATCAGTCAATTAGTGGTGATTTTGGTGGTGATTCTATTTAGCACTATTTTTTCTGCCATAGTCATTGGTCGCTTAAAAACAATTAAAGCTTTACGTAAATAAAAAACAAAGAAAATGATCTGGTCAATAGCCTGGAAAAACATATGGAGAAATAAGGTTCGCAGCCTAGTAATTATCACAGCAGTATTCCTTGGCGTTTTTGGAGGAATTTTCTCTTCCGCTGTTATGAATGGCGCATCTGAAAAAAGAATAGCAGATCTCATTAACCTGGAAAGCGCACATATTCGTGTCAGTGTAAAAGAGTTCGACGACAATAATGAACTCAAATATACTATTCCACATGCCAAAGTTGTTTTGGATAAAATCAAAGCAATGACTGAAGTAGACGCAGCCTGTATGAGACTCAATATTCAGTCTATGGCAGCAACAGCAAATGCAAGCAGCGGAATTGCAATTTATGGAATTAATCCTGAAGATTACAGTACTGTTTTCAATTATGCAGAATTCATTCCCGACTCTGGCGGATCTTTCTTTAGTGAAGACAAAAAAAACCGCATTGTTATTGGTGATAAGCTTGCCAAAAAGCTAAATGTACACCTCAAATCTAAAATTGTTCTCACTTTCAACGATTCAGAAGGCAATTTGAGCTCAGACGTATATAAAGTTGCCGGTATTTTTCACACTTCAAATAATACTCTGAATGAATATAGGGTCTTTGTTAGAATGGATGAAATCGCCCCTGTTTTGGCATTGCCCCAAAACTCTGCGCACGAAATTTATATCAAACTTAATGAAGACGCTGACATTGAGACATTTCAAAGTGTTTTACAAGGAGATCTTCCAAAGCTACAGGTGCAAAATTGGCGTGAAACCGATCCAACAGTGGGAATGCTTGATGGAATGATGCAAGCATTTATGTATGTTTTCATGTTTATCATTCTACTCGCCATTGCCTTTGGAATAGTAAACACCATGCTTATGGTGGTAATGGAACGAGTACGAGAACTCGGAATGCTGAAAGCCATCGGGATGAAGAAGGGGAGAATATTCAGAATGATTACATTGGAAACAGTCTTTCTGGCATTCACAGGAGGTATTCTTGGAATGATTTTCAGTGGTGTTCTTGTTGCTTGGATGGGACATCGTGGAATGGATTTATCATCGGTAGGGCAAGGACTTGAAGCCGCAGGATTTTCATCATATATCTACCCATCTGTAGGTGTTGATTTCTTTTTTGGGGTGAGTTTTCTCATCATTTTAATTTCTATTTTGGCATCCATTATTCCGGCATTGCGTGCCACCAAACTAAGTCCTGCCGAAGCGGTAAGGGTGGAACAATAATCTGAAAAACAAGAATCATGAAAAGCATAGTAATTAAAAATCTTCACAAAGTGTATAAAGAGGGCGAAATTGAGGTTCATGCCCTTAATGGTGTTGATCTGGAGATCGGCGAAGGGGAATTTACTGCAATAGTAGGTCCTTCAGGATCAGGAAAAACCACATTGTTAAACCTGCTGGGTGGACTTGATAGTCCAAGTTCTGGTGAAATTCATGTGCGTGATGTTCTCATTTCCTCACTGAAAGGCAGTGATTTAGTAAATTATCGTCTCAATAATATTGGTTTTGTTTTTCAATCCTATAATCTGATTCCGGTTCTCACCGCACTGGAAAATGTAGAGCTTATTATGAATCTGCAAAGCGTTTCCAAAAAAGAACGTCGCAAAAGAGCAATTGAATTGCTGGAAGCAGTTGGACTTGGCGATCGCATTCACAGCAGACCTAATAAACTCAGTGGAGGACAGCAGCAACGTGTTGCAGTTGCTCGAGCGCTTGCGTCCAAACCCGATTTTGTGCTTGCAGATGAACCCACGGCAAATCTTGATTCCAAATCTACCGAAAATCTGCTCGATATTATGGAGTCGTTGAATAAGAAGGAAAACATCACGTTTATTTTCTCCACTCATGATGCGCGTGTGGTAAACAAAGCCCGCAGAGTAGTAACGCTGGAGGATGGTAAGATTTTGAGTGATGAGACAAAATAGTTTTTTGAGGAGCCATCACTCCAACGTCGGACGACGAAGGAGTCCGTCATGGAGCCGTTGGCGGAGAAAAAAATATTGCAAAGGATTAATTGTAATCAACGATTCCAAGATCACCTCATGCGTCGGTGAACGTTGGAATGATGATGATTTAACTTTTTTGCAATGTTTACCATTCATGTCTCCGCCCCTCAAACCTTGGAGGT
>JAFGWG010000129.1 GCA_016937255.1 Bacteroidales bacterium | reverse complement strand
GAGAGAAAACTCTCATGATGGTTTTTATTGTCTCATGATGGTTATTGTGCCATGCATATCTTCATATTCTTCATTGCCATAATTGACTTTTAAGATGAAGTAATATGTTCCATCGGCAAATTCCTCGCCATTCCAATCGTTCATGTAATTGTTGTTTTCGTAAATCATTTTGCCCCAACGATTGAAAATTTGCAAAACACTATTAGGATAATACTCGAGATTTGTAACCTTGAATTCATCGTTTCTTCCATCTCCATTGGGAGTTATGATGTTGGGAACAGTTAGGTCGCATGCAATTACGGTAACAGATATTTCGTCAGTTGCAGTATCACAACCAATTACTTGCACACTGTAGGTATAGTTTCCTATGGCCATTCCATCAAGCGCAATATACGTCGTAGTACTTCCGGTAGACCAAAGATATGTGTATAACGAAGGATATGTTTGTGAAGCTTCAAGCACGGCATATTCGTGTCTACACATTTCAAAATCAGGACCGAGGTCGACATTGGCTGTTGGTATAACAGAAACGTATATTTCGTCGTCATCACCACACATGTTGTAGTTTCCATAACTAACAGAAACATTGTATGTTCCGGTTGTGTTAACATCAATTGTTTGTGTTGTCTCTCCTGTTGACCAAGTGTAATTATAGCCAGGGTTTTGAGCATCTAAAGTCGCAGGACCCGATGGAATACATAAGTCAGGGCCTAAATCTACACTTGCCCACGGGACAATATCAACTTGCACAGTATCGTACCCGTAGCAGCTTACATTTCCGTTGGAATTGGTAACCGAAACACTATAAATGCCTGAAATATCAACATCTATGTTTTGTGTAGTAGGGCCAGTTGACCAAGCGTAAGAAGTTCCAATATTTCCGGCATCCAAATGAAGAATATTTCCTTCGCACAATGCTGTGTCTGGTCCAAGATCTGGAATTGGATTATTGAGAACGGCAATGGATAGAATTGTATCATAAACACATCCAAAACTATCATAAATATACAACGTGTAATCTATTGTTCCAATGCTGTCGGTAGCAATATATGCGGTTGAATCGGTTGTTTGAGTAATATCAGGACCAACCCAACTTATGGAGTCGATGGGTACGTCATATGTCCATGAGCCTGGGATTAATGAAGGGTTAATTTGAATTGACCAAGCAGTAATATACCCTTCATCAAGGCCAATATTATCAGTAATTATTAGACTCCATGCTCCATTTAATGGACATCCAAGTAGGCCAGTGAACGGGTCGTCTGGGGTGTATGAACCAGCAGGGTAATAGCTATTTGTTTGAGAGCCGCCACATACATTTGTATAGGTATGCGATGGTGCTCCTGACGCTTCAGCAGTCATTGTTCCAAATGTTGGGCTATTGTCCCAACAATAATCATAGGCTACTCCCATTGAACCATAACAAGGGGTAGATGAGCCACTTGCTGGGCCAACGGGTGGCTCACCAAATTGAACACTTCCACCAGGTTGATCGGTAAGTGTTATTTGTGTGCTATTGGGGCATCGAAGTTCTATGGTAAGGTCTCCGCTATATGAATGGAATAATGAAGCACAAATACCAAGAAAATCACTAGCGCTAGTTAAAGTTGCTCCTGGGATAAATTCAGTATAAACAACAGTAGAAGTATAACTTACACCAGACCCGTCAGGAAGATAAGTTGTATCAGCAATACTTAGCGTTCCACTTGCTCCACCTTGGTTTTCATTAATAACTACAGTTGATAACGCATTTAATCCAACAAGTAAATCAACGGTATCTCCTTCACAGATATCTGGAAGAGGTTTGATGTCTTCTATCGGGTTTGAAGAGTGTCTAACTCGTGCAGCTTCATAATTATTGGATATACAGCCTTGAATATCTTCAATTCTAACACTGAAATCATAACCTGACGCATTTGGGTATAAGTGCGTAACAACCAGTCCTGTATCAGCTGTACCATCACCAAAATCCCAAATGAATAAAGAGGTGGCATCACTTTGTGTATATGCAGTGCCATTTTGTGGATAAGTACCAAATGCAGTAAATGTAACAGAGTCACCGTAACAAACATCAATATAATCGTTAACCATGTTTGGAGTACAGGAGTTACTGTCGATAGTAACAAGGATAGACTGGCACGGGGTGTGACATGAAATACTTGCATCAAAACCACTAGATACGGTAGATCCAGTAGTCCATCTCATTGTAAGCTGTCCCGTAGGGTTAGAAATCGATGCCATAATATTCATTCCAACCGGACTTACAGTATTATTAAATGGAAAACCTAATAACGGAGATGCTGTCGTAGGGCCATCAAAAAACTCTAGAGTTGTACCTGCTTCCACATCCCAACTGTTGAACATTATTTGAATTGAAGTACCAGCAGTTAGAGGTGTTAATGTAAGCACATTTACTTGACTTCCTAAATAATTGGAAGAAGCTCCTCCATCATCGTAAAGTGTTCCTGAGCAGGTTGTAACAGCTGTTGTTGAGCTATTAAAAAGATATGTTTGAGAAAAAACAGCTGATGATATAGAAATTAGAACAATAAGTGTGAATATCTTTCTCATTACTTCAGGTTTTGAGTGAAACTAGAATACATTTTGTCGAGGGTGTTTTTTGAATGAAAAACAATAACCCACCCTGAATCATCAATTCGATAAACTGATTTTTTGGTTTCATCGATTGAATAATCATATAACAAAATATTCAAGTCTTCAATGTTTTCTTTCTTGGTAATCTGACCGGTATTTTGACGCATCGTAAGTTCTTTAATGCCGTTTTGCTGACTTTTTTCTTGGCCATAAAAAACAATTTCATAGCTTTCGGTAAGAACAAATGAATAATAGTTAAGCAAATCGGGGTTTTTCTCTTTTAGTGAAGTTAAATATTCGCTTCCATAAGCCTCCGAAACTTTGCTCTCTACTTCGGATTGAGCAGACACAAATGTGCATGCTGAGAAAAACAGAATGAGAAAAATAATCTTTTGCATAAGAAAAGCCTTTAAATAGTAGACAAATATCAGAAAAAAAAGTTTAATATAACGTATTATTAATAAGCAATACGCATAAAACTTATAACAATTCGTGTAAATTAATCCCTGTCTTTAATGTTTTTAACTTGCTCTCTAAGGTCTTTCCAAAGCTCATCTGGAATTTTTGCCCCAATATGTTGAATCACCTCTCCGCCCAAAATTGTTCCTGCAAGTCCGCATTCGTATGGAGCGTAATTATTGATCAATCCGTAGAGAAAACCTGAAGCATATAAATCTCCGGCTCCGGTAGTGTCAATAACTTTTACTTTATTGGCGGGAACTTTAGTGATTTCACCATTCATAGATATAAGTGAGCCTTCAGCACCTGTTTTCACAACAGCAATATCCACTCTGCTTTGGAGACTTCTTACAGATTCTTCTGGTTCAAGTCCTGTAAGTGCCTTGCTCTCTTCTTCATTGGCAAAAACAATATCGGTGTATTTGTCAATTATTTCATTCAGAAAATCACGATTGTCTTCCACAACATTATAACTGGCCAAATCAACAGACACCAGAAGTCCTTTTTCTTTAGCCGCTTTAATTGTTTCTGAAATCAATGAATAGTTCTGTAATAGATAGCCTTCGATGTGTAAAATATCGAAATTTTCAAAAATACTAGAGTTAATATCTTTTTCGGTCATTTCAACTGCGGCACCTAAAAATGTTGCAAACGTGCGCTCCCCATCTGGAGAAACTAGGGCAAGAGCAACACCACTAGGTGTATCTGATTCAAGCAAATACGTTTCAATGCCGCTTTGATTCATGTCGTTTTTGAAAAATGTACCCATTTCGTCACGTCCAATTTTGCCAATGAAGCCAATTGGAGTTCCAAGGCGTGCCAATCCGTGAATAGTATTGGCTGCTGAGCCTCCACTGGCAATGGTTCTTTTAAAAGACGAAGTGGCATCAATGGCTTTTTTGGAATTTTCCCCGTCAACCAACTGCATGCTGCCTTTGGGTAAATTTAGTGCTTCGAGGGTGCTGTCTTCTTCAATTTGTGTCAATAAATCCACCAGCGCATTGCCAATTCCTATGATTTTCATGTGATCTCGTTTTGAATTAATTTGCAAATGAACATATTTTTTTTGCACCATGAAATTTTTTGCATCGAAAAGTGTTTTTTTCTTGGAAAATTAATTTTTATTTGTACATTTGCACACCCAAAATGGGTATACTCCTCCTTAGCTCAGTTGGTTAGAGCACATGACTGTTAATCATGGGGTCCTAGGTTCAAGTCCTAGAGGGGGAGCACCAAAAAGAGCGAGAGTGAGAGCGAGAGCGAACATTCTCGCTCTTTTTTCTTCACACTCACACTCGACTTAAAGCGAGAGCGAACACTATCGCTCTTTTTCCTTCACATTCACACTCTGATTTGAAAATATTTTTCCTGCCTAAGCTTGAAAAAAAAGGAAATAGAATTTTTGGTTCTACCACAAATTTAATGGAAATTTTTAAATTAGCGAAAAAATGTTCACAGGTCAATTTTTTGATTTACTGCTCAATTTGAG
>JAFGWG010000128.1 GCA_016937255.1 Bacteroidales bacterium | reverse complement strand
GTATTGTCATAGTCTGCAATAATTAGTATCTTGGCAGTTTGAAAAGTATATACTATTAATTACCCAACGCTTTTTACACTAGACCGTGATAGCCAATGGTAGAACGACTTGTCAACATTATAACGTGCGGTGAAAAAACAAAATAAACACCGCATATTTGCGGCAAATAATTTGTATATTTGTGGCATAATTGATTTGGGTCAATGGCAAAATACATTTACGAACATAAAAACTGGACAGACTTTACCTGGGATGATAAAGCTATAAATGGACTATTTGGCGAAGTTCGGTTAATGCAAGGCAAAATCATCGGGCAAATGAACGCTCTTGGGTTCTCTGCCAAAGAAGAAGCCACACTTACTGCCCTTACTTTAGACGTAGTAAAATCATCTGAAATAGAAGGTGAATTGCTCAACTACGAACAAGTACGTTCAGCTATAGCAAGGCGTTTGGGTATTAACACCGCAGGACTCGTGCCGAGTAGCCGACACATTGAGGGTGTTGTTGAAATGATGCTTGATGCTACCCAACGCTACCAATTACCTTTAACCGAAAGACGTTTGTTTGGTTGGCACGCAGCACTTTTTCCAACAGGATATAGCGGACCTTATGAAATCGAGGTGGGCAGATACCGTACAGGCGAAATGCAAGTAGTTTCAGGAGCAATGGGAAAAGAAAAGGTGCATTACGAAGCTGTAAAACAAGAATTAGTAGAAGCGGAAATGGACAAGTTTTTAAATTGGTTCAATAATGACAATAAACTTGATTCTGTTATAAAAGCTGCCATTGCCCACTTTTGGTTTATCATCATTCATCCCTTTGATGATGGAAACGGTCGAATTGGTCGTGCAATAACTGATATGTTGCTCGCCCGTGCCGAAAGTAGTGGTGAACGTTTTTACAGTATGTCGAGCCAAATTTTAATAGAACGCAAACGTTATTACGAAATATTGCAAAAAGTACAACATAGCACAGGCAACATTACTGAGTGGCTCGAATGGTTTTTAAATTGCCTGAAAAACGCAATACTTGCAACCGATAACACGACACAAAAAATATTACATAAGGCTGAATTTTGGAAACTGCACGATCAAACACCCATCAACGAACGACAACGTTTAATGCTTAACAAACTTTTTGACGGATTTGAAGGTAAATTACAAACATCAAAATGGGCAAAAATTACCAAAACCTCTACTGATACCGCCTTGCGTGATATAAAAGACTTGATCGAAAAAGGTATCTTAATACAAACAGAAGAAGGAGGGCGAAACGCTAATTATGAATTAACAGACTTTAAATTAGAATAACCACTGGCTATAATCGAGTAGACCGCCGGTGAGCCGTTAAGCCCACCGGAGAGCCTCTCACACCATCACGCCATGGCGTGACGGTTCGTTAATACCGCCCTTCATTGCAAAATTCTTTCTTGCGGCATTATTCAAACAAACCAAAGCATTTCACCTTGTTCATGCTTTCGTTGTTTGAAATAAGATGTGGTGCAATGATGCGGTAATAATCAAAAAGTGCTTCGTAGCCTCGCTTCTTCAACCGCTCAAGGGTAATGGTAGTGTTCAGAATAGGACTTTACTCATGCAATCAACTTATTTTCAAAGGTATTCGTGAGCTCTCTGCCTTTGGCAGATTGGTTCACCTTCCGGAAAAAACACACCTAAATCAAAACTTTTGAAAGAATTTATTGTATTTTTTAAATTTAATCAAAGCTTTGAACAGGGTGTGCACTGCTCATGCTGGGCACACACATCAAATATAAAACAGCAGAGCGACATTGCTGAATTATACTCTGTGCTACTTTTCATCATTTGTGGTCGACTGATAGGGTTTCGCACTTAATCCCTGCCGATTTTATATTTGCAAACGCAAGCCTCCCAAAACACAAAGTTCTCTTATGATCTAAGACAATATTAAAGGGAAAATAAGTTGTTTTGACATTTTAATGAACTCCAAGATTTAAATCTTAAATTTGTAGAACAACAGTAATCTTATGACAAAAGATACAGCAATAAAACTATTCAACAACAAGCAGATAAGAACCATTTGGAACGATGAACAAGAAAAATGGTATTTTCCCATTGTTGATATTGTTGGAGTTTTAACTGAAAGCCCAAATCCCAGAAAATATTGGAGCGTATTAAAGACAAGGTTAAAAAAAGAAGGAAGTCAGATGGCTACAAATTGTAGTCAACTGAAAATGCTCTCATCTGACGGGAAATATTACAAAACAGATGTTGCTGATACGGAACATCTTTTTAGACTAATTCAATCCATTCCTTCACCCAAGGCTGAGCCATTTAAGCTTTGGTTAGCACAAGTTGGCAGGGAGAGAATTGATGAAATTGAAGACCCTGAAATTGGTATTGACCGTCTAATGGAAACCTATCTGCGAAAAGGATATTCTACTTCGCGGATAAATCAAAGGCTAAAGAGTATTGAAGTTCGCAAAGAACTTACAGATGAATGGGAAAATAGAGGCATGAAAAAAGGGCAAGAATTTGCAATATTAACTGATGAAATCACACAGGCTATCATATTCCATTACCAAAAATCGTTTTAAATAAAATTTATTTCTTAATTTAGATATACAATTAAACTAAAAAAGTCCGTGTTCCGGCAACGGAACATACAGTCGAACCGTTGTCTGTAAAGAAAACATAATGAAATTGACAAAATAAAATATTGAACCTATGAAACATCTTTTTCTTTTATTATTGGTTGTTTTTGTGACTGGTTGTCAAAATCAAAACAAAAAAAGTGTCCATGAGAAAACATTCATTGAGTTAGGTGGGGAGGAACAATATGTGGAAATGACGGGTGCGTCTGACGATTTGCCGGTTTTGCTATTTCTGCATGGCGGACCTGGATGGCCACAAAACCCTCAATTAAGATATTTCAACTCTGATTTGACCAAAGAGATGATACTTGTATCATGGGATCAGGCAGGCTGTGGCAGATCCTTTATGAAAAATCCCAACCCCGAAAATCTCAGCCCTGAAAGTTTGGTAAATGATGCCCATGAATTGACTCAATGGCTTAAAAAGAAATTCAATAAAAGAAAAATATTCCTTTTAGGTTTTTCGTATGGCAGCGTGATTGGTTTAAGTCTGGCCGAAAAATACCCGGAAGACTATTATGCTTACATCGGTGTTGACCAAATTATCGACATGCAAAAGTCTTGGGATGTTTCAATGCAATGGTTAAATGAACAAGCACAAATGAAACAGGATTCAGCTACTTTGAGCCAATTGCAATTAATTGAAAATAAAGACACTAGTGTTTGTGGAACTGTCTTGGACTGTTTTATGAGTAAATATCAATTACTGCTTAATTATAATGGAGTAGTTTATGATTCGGCTATTTCAAAAGAAATAGAAAAGGCTGAAACCATGTTTGATGATTATATGGATTATAACTGGTATGATGCCTTTAACTATACGGCTGCACGGATGGAAGGAGAACCATTCATAACTAACATTTCACATATAAAAGATTTAGACATACCTGTTTACTTCATGGCAGGACGTCACGACTGGAATTTACCGGGGATAGTAGCAGAACAACATTTAAGCAAAATGAATGCTCCTGAAAAGACATTCATTTGGTTCGAGAAATCCGGCCATGAAATACCTGCAGAAGAGTCGGAAAAATTTAATCAAACCATAATAAATATTGTTAAAGAAAAAAGCCAGTAGCAAAGGCTAAAATCATGCGAGTGGAAAGTGGTAATTTGATGGGTATTGTACCTAATAAACTATGTCACAGGTTCACAGGGAGATACTTCGAAATGCCCGTCAGCTATTAGCCTCAACCGTTATGCATCTCCCCTTCCCTTCTTTTGTGGCCTATTTAATACATTCAAATAGTGAGCGCTCAAGACGAATAAATGACAAAACTTCTACTATTACCTCAGATTTATCCGTTCCGAACCGTTCTGAACCGTTAGATACCGTTAAACCGTAAACCGATAAACCGTTAAAACAGAAAGTCTGCAAAAACCAAATCACCCTGTGATTATATATAGAAAACTCTTATATTTGAAAAAATAACATTCACTTTTTGGAGGTTATTTAGCTGGGGTATAAACGAATAATAAATGAAAAACCTATTCAACAAAATATTTGGCAAAGCAGATAATGCTCAAAGCAAGGTTCGTCCAAAAGACTGGAATTTGACCTTAACTGACCTCATGAATGAATTCAGTAGTGGAAAAAGAAAACAAATAAGAGAGCCTGAATTAACTTGGGCGCGTGAATACGAAAAGAGCTTGATTCCATCTGACTATAGATCCCCAAGAAAAGGAGATTTATATAAATCAAAGCGAGATCTGAAGGTGAAATTTTTAACGACTTGGTCAACTTCATACAAAGGTGGAGGTGTAGCAACACTCTATAAAGACGAAACAATTTGGATTGATTCAGAACCACTTGAAGACAAACCAATTGGAGTTAGCGCTCTTCCCGTGGCCTATGAAAAATTTGAACAAAGAATAATAGTAAGCAGTGAAAGAAATACTGGAAAATATACTGGCTACTATTTGTCAATTGAAACAATATTGTTGTACGAAAATTTTGAGTTGATTCAAGAGAATTTTATTGGATAGAAGAAATTAACGACACACCCTATCCATAGCATCTTGAGCTCCGGGATATTCTAATTCCACAGCTTTTTGCAAATCTTCGCAGGCGCCTTTATTATCGCCCTGCATATCTCGCATGGCTCCACGATAAAAATATGCACGTCCGGTAGGAGCAAATTTTATAGCTTTTTCAAAATCTTCGGAAGCCAAATCAAAACGTTCTTTATTAAACCAATAAATGGCCCGTCCTTCATAAGCATATCCATTTTTAGGATTTAGATTTATTATACGATTATAATCACTCAAAGCAGATGCATCTTTTCCTGTAGCTACTTTAGAATCGGCACGGTTTATATATGCTTCTTCATTATTACGATCCAGCGAAATTGCCCTATTGAAATTTATAATGGCTTCATCATGATTTTCGAGCGCAGCATAACACATTCCCCTGAAATTCCACAATTTGGAGTCACGTGGCTGATAATCGGAAATTAATTTATTCAAATCGTAAACAGCAATCTGATACATTTCAAGTTTCATAGCTAAAGTATAGCGGCGAATAAACAAATCTTCAACATCAAGGCCTTTCTCAATGGCACTGGAATAATCTTCAATTGCAACAGGAAAGCGCTCTACCACTTCAAGCAGCTGCCCACGGTAATAATATGCTTCTGCTTTTTCAGGATGCTTATCAATCACTGCAGAAAAATCATTAAAAGATTCTTCCATCATCTCTTTACTCTGGTAAATGCGTCCACGACTAATGAGAATATCAGGATCATTGGATTTAAGTTCAAGAATTCTATTGTAATCGGCCAAGGCTTTATCATATTCTGCCGCTTCGTCGTACCAAGAAGCACGCATTATATAAGCATCTACTTTATTGGGTTTCAGCTCTATTACTTTATTGATATCGCTAAATGCTTTAACCATATTTTCGGCATCGCGATAAAACAATGCACGCTGATAAAACGCCGAATAATAATCTGCTTTTTGCTCAAGAGCCGAATTATAATCGGCAAGAGCTTCTTCTTTTTTCCCAAGGGCAAAATAACAACGACCACGATCCAAAAATGCTTCATAATAGTACGGGCTTATTTCCACGCACGAAGTAAAAAGCGGAATAGCTGCAGTAAAATTCCCATTTTCAAGTTGTACCACACCGGCATCATAAAAATCGTTAGCCGATTGTTGTGCCATTAGTACTTGTAAAGAGATCAGCAGAAATAATGAAATAAATAATCGTTTCATCATGTTTTAAGACTTTATGCGAAAATAGAAAAAAGTGGTGAACTAGATCAAAATCGACCTGATATTATCACCATGATTTTCATAACATGCAAATAGTAAAGGAATTTCAGGATATGTTTCCCTAAAAAGCTTGTATCTACTTTGTTTAATTTGCTTGCCATTATATTTAACTTCTATTGCAATTTCCCTATTCAAAACAAAATCAACTTCATTTTGTTCTTTAGTATTCCAAAATTGAATCTTGCTTGAAGGATAGTGTTGTCTAAGCAAATTATATACCATATTTTCTAAAAGCTCACCTTTATCCTTGCGCAAAATGAAAGGAGAAAAATCTGCATTTACTGCATTTCTTAACCCATTATCTTGAAAATAAAACTTTGGCATCTTCCTCAATTCACCAGTTTTACTTCGCCAAAATGGCCTAACAAGTGAGATGTGAAAGGATTTTTGCAAAATGTACAGATAATTCTGAACAGTTTCATCACTAATTCCACAAATATCTGAGAAACTATTTCTATTTATTTTAGTACCGATACGATCGGCTAAAACTTCAACAAAAAATACAAACTCTGATTCTTTTCTCACATTAGCTTCTAATGCATCCTTCTTTAGAAACGAATAAATAAGTTCATTTAAAACTTGCTCCTTTTCCTCGTTAGTATTACTTAATACTACCCGCGGATAACCACCATAAATTAAATATTGAGCCGCTAAATCCAACAATTCGTTTTCAAAAAGCAAAGGAATTTGCACTTTATTTGATATTCCATTCCCAAGGTATTGAAAAAGAGACTCTTTTTCCTTACTCTTCACAAATTCCTTAAAACTAAATGGGGAAAGATGAAATATTTTTTTTCTTCCCGCTAAAGAATCCTTGAATTTCCGATCAATATAAAAGGCTGAAGAACCAGTAACAATTAATTTTATCTGATCCTTATACTCATCATACAAAAGCTTAAGAAAATTTGAAGGATCCTTTAGATATTGAATTTCATCAATAAAAATATACACCTTCTCACCTTTAACAGAAGGAATAATGGAAAAAATATTCACTGGATTTTCATCCAACGCAGTTAATATTTCTTTACGTTCAAGCGTAAAATAGAAAGATTGCTTGTTCAAAGACGACACCTCTTCCTGCAATGCTTTCAACAAAGTGGTTTTCCCAACTTGCCGAGATCCTGTTATAATGCTGATTTCAGCATACTCAAGATGGTTTTTAAGCTCAGCCAAAAGTGATCTTTCAATTGTTTTCATAATTCAAAAATACATAATATCTGGTAAAAAATCAAGTTTTTCCGATATTTCTCAAGGTATACCTGTGTTTTTTTCCGATATTTCTCAAGGTATACTTGTATTTTTATCGAAAAACAAGAAAAATGCGATTTTGTAAATAGCCGTATATTTGCATTTCCATAAAAGAAATACATGAAAGAAATTGATCAATGCCCTGTATGTGGATGTGAAGTAAACAACCGGGTTCTGATTTGCAAAGATTATCTGGTCAGCGGAAATAATTTTGAAATTACGGCTTGCGCCGAGTGTGGTTTTAATTTCACCAACCCACGTCCAGAGGATGATGAATTGAGCGATTATTATAAATCGGAGGAATATGTTTCTCATTCAGAATCTAAAAAAGGCATTATCAACCGCCTATTCCTTATGGCACGAAGCTATACGCTCAAGAAAAAACTCAAAACCATTCAAAAATACAGCAATGGAAAAAGGCTTCTTGATATTGGCGCCGGTAGTGGAAGTTTTCTCGATGTGTGTAAAAGCGCAGGTTATGATTGCATGGGGCTTGAACCTGATGCAGATGCACGTGAATTTGCGTTGAAAAACTATGGACTTGAGTTGAAACCAATAGAAGATTTTCTCAATATTGAAGAGAATAGCATTGATATTATCAGCATGTGGCATGTGCTTGAGCATGTTTCAGATCTCAGGTTATATTTTAATCGTTTCAAAGAAGTTTTAGACAAAGACGGGCGTCTTTTTATTGCCTTACCTAATAATGAAAGCAAGGATGCCAAGATATACGGAAAGTTTTGGGCAGCTTATGATCTTCCCCGTCACCTATACCATTTCAGACAAAAAGACATCCGAAATTTGGCAGAACAATATGGTTTCTCATTACAAGCTGCACTTCCAATGAAATTAGACGCTTATTATATCAGCATGTTGAGTGAAAAACATAAGCATGGCAAAAATAAATTAGTCCGCGCATTTTTCAATGGAATGAAATCGAATATGCATGCTCGCAGAAACGACAACAATTACTCCAGTCTGATTTATATCTTCAAACAGGATGTATAGCGATCATACACCCATACATATCTCACTGGTTAGTTACTTAAATTCATATCCTTTCCATTACGGCTTACTCAATGCGGAAGATTCACAACTGAGGAATCCAGAAATTGTCCCTCCGGCTCAATGTGCGGAGAATTTTAGAGCTGGAAAATCAACTATTGCCCTTGTTCCGGTAGGCGCTTTGCCTGAGATGGATTCATATAAAATCATTGAACCATTTTGCATAGGAGCCAGCGGCGCAGTAAAATCTGTTTTTCTACAAAGCCGCGTATCTCTTGATTCCATCAAATCTATAGCAATAGATCCTGCTTCCAGAAGTTCAAATTTACTCACTAAAGTACTTTGTAAAAATACATGGAACATTCATCCGGAATTCATTGAAGACGAGGCGATTGCTGATGCACGTGTGATCATTGGAGACAGGGCGCTTAAAAACGCAAATGCTTTTCCGATCCGTTTTGATCTTGCAGAAGAGTGGAAAAAGAGATACAAGTTACCATTTGTTTTTGCCGTATGGATTGCCAAAAAAGATATTTCAATAGACACCATCAGAAACCTAAATGCTGCTTTGGAGTTTGGAGTAAACAATATTCATAGCGCATTACAAGAATTTGGAAGTGCAGATCTGAATCACGAAGAAGCCACCATATATTTAGAAGAAAACATTGTTTTCAGAATGGATTCGGATGCCAAAGAAGCTATGGACTTATTTCTCAGGCTTGCGAAAATAGCTTGATAATAGTTCGGGCAACCACATAAAAGGCTTTCTACTTTGAGCCAAATATACTCCAGCAATTACTATTAAAACTCCTGCAAGCTTTTTCAATGGTAATTCTTCAATACCTGCCAAAACAGCCATTACTGCAGTAAAAACTGGTATCAGATTTGCAAAAATATTGCTTTTTACCGCTCCAAGCTCCCGTATTCCAGTAGAAAACAAGATATAGGCCACTGTTGTTGAAAGCAAAGCCAGTGCAACAATATATAATATAAGTTCTGGATTAAAATTCACCTCAAAAATATTAGATCGATCGGTAAAATACCATAGAGGCAAATACAAAAATGCCCCTAGAAGTGTTTGATAGGCAACAATGGTATATGAATTGTATTTTACTACCAGTCTTTTGATAATAACGGTATAACCGAGGGCGCTCATTACAGCAAAAAACATAAACAAAACCCCCTTTATAGATGCATCCAGCTGATATTGGTCGTTCAAAACCACAAGCAGCACACCAATAAAGGAAAGAATAATCCCAAGCAAATTGCCACGAACAAGCTTTTCCTTGTAAAAAACACTCATAACAAAAGGCGTAAAAATCGGAATTGTGGCAATAATTATCGCCCCCAACGTTGGAGAAACATGATCCAAGCCATTACTTTCACCAATATAATAGAAAAATGGCTCAAAGATTGCCAAAATAAGAAACCATTTTAAGTCTTCCTTACGAATTTTTTGAATTTTCCCAACAATTCTCAAATAGATTTGCAAACTGGCTGCAGCAAGAATTAATCGAATAAAGACCAATGTTGCCGGATCCATTCCTTCGGCATAAACCAGTTTGATAACGATATAACTCATTGACCAAACCAGCATAGCGAAAAACATTCCAGCATAAACAAGAATCTTTCTGTTCATTATCGGCAAATATTTGACAAAGTTAAAGTAAAATTGGTGAGGTGAAAAAAATCAAAAATCAATTTCTTTAGAAATCTGCCATTTATCATACTATTGAAGGAAAGCTCACATCAATTATTCGTACTTTTGCTGTTCCAAGATTTTGGCCATGGATTCGAACAACTTTCTTTCGCAGGCACCGCCTGAATATATTGAAGAGCTCTACCGTTCATATCTCAACAACCCTGAGTCAGTTGAAGATGGGTGGCGACATTTTTTTGAAGGATTTGAATTTGCCCGTAAAAATTACGAAAGTGATTTGCACCAAATTGGCGTTTCAGGCGATGAATTTAAGGTTCTCGAGCTCATAAATGAATACAGAAGCCGTGGGCATCTCTTCACCAAAACCAATCCAGTAAGAACGCGTCGGCATTATAGTCCAAATTTGGATATTGAGAATTTTGGGTTTTCTAAAAAAGACCTAACCCGTGAATTTGAAGCCGGAAAAGAAATTGGTTTAGGAAAAACCAGTCTATCTAATATTATTGATTTTCTCGAAGAAACCTATTGCAATAGCATTGGCATTGAATTCATGTATATCCGAAACCCAGAACGCCTGAACTGGGTTAAAAAACTTATTGAAGTCGACAGAAACACCCCAAATTTTGAACCCGAAAAGAAAAAATTTATCTTCCAAAAACTGAGCGAAGCCGTTTTATTCGAAAAATTTCTTCACACACGATTCCCCGGACAAAAACGGTTCTCTCTTGAAGGCAGTGAGAACCTAATTCCAGGCTTGCAAGCGCTAATTGAAACTGGATTATTAAATGGTGTCAAAGAGTTTATTTTTGGAATGGCTCATCGTGGACGACTTAATGTTTTAGCCAATATTCTGCGTAAACCCAATTCCCAAATTTTCACCGAATTTGCTGGCAAAGCCTATGAAGACGACACTTTACTTGGCGATGTGAAATATCATCTTGGATTTACCTCCATATACAAACACAAAGGAAAAGAGTGCAAAATTACCCTGGCTCCTAACCCTTCACATCTCGAAGCGGTCGACCCAATTGTTCAGGGCATCGCATATGGCAAAATAAAAAATCAGCATAACGGAAATGAAGACGCACTGGTACCCATTCTAATTCATGGTGATGCAGCAGTTTCAGCACAAGGCATTATTTACGAAATTATTCAGATGTCTGAACTGAAACCCTATCATGTTGGTGGAAGTATTCATGTGGTCATCAATAATCAGATTGGCTTTACCACCAATTATCTTGATGGACGAAGCAGCACTTATTGCACAGATATTGCAAAAACTATTCAGTCGCCTGTATTTCATGTAAATGGCGACGACAGCGAAGCTGTAGTTCGTGTTTTTGAGCTTGCATTTGAATATCGGAAAAAATTTAATAAAGATATTTTTATTGATCTGCTTTCCTACAGAAAATATGGGCACAACGAAGGAGATGAACCTCGCTTTACCCAACCCACTTTATATGGATTGATTGCAAAGCATCCGAATCCACGAGAAATTTACAAAGAAAAGCTGATCAAAGAAGCCGTAATTGTTGAAAATGACATTATTGATATTGACCAAGCCTATAATATTAAAATGGAAGAAAGTATTGAAAAAGCCAATCAAACCGATGAGGCTATCATTACTCCATTTATGCAAAGCGAATGGGAAAACTGGCCACGTGCAGAGCACAAAGAAGTTTTTCAATTGGTGGAAACTGGTTTCGATGAAAGCACCTTCAGAGATCTTGCCCAGAAAATAACCGATTTGCCGGAAGATATTAATTTTTTCAGAAAGATCAGACAAATAATGAAAGACCGTTCTTCTATGATAGAAGAAAACGGTAATATTGATTGGGGTATGGCAGAGAGCTTGGCTTATGCAAGTTTGCTTCACGAAGGACACCCTGTTCGCATAAGCGGACAGGATGTTGAGCGTGGTACTTTCAGCCATCGTCATGCAGTTCTTACGATTGAAGACAGTAACAAGGAATATATTCCACTACGGCATATTGAAGGTGCAGAATTCAATATTTTCAATTCCGTTCTTTCAGAATATGGTGTACTGGGATTTGAATATGGATATGCTTTTGCACAACCCAAGGGACTCACTATTTGGGAAGCACAATTTGGTGATTTTGCCAATGGTGCACAAATTATTTTCGATCAGTTTATCAGCTCCGCTGAAGAAAAATGGAATGTGAGCAATGGCCTTGTGGTATTCCTCCCTCATGGCTACGAAGGTCAGGGAAGTGAGCATAGCAGTGCTCGCATGGAGCGTTTTCTAACACTGGCTGCCGATTATAATATGTTTATTGCCAACATTACCACACCGGCAAACCTCTTTCATTTATTAAGACGGCACGTCCATTTTCCATTCAGAAAACCATTAATTCTGTTTACTCCAAAAAGTTTGCTCCGACATCCTGAAGTACGTTCTGAAATTAAAGAATTTACCACTGGAAAATTTTTAGAGGTCATTTCAGACCCCAACGTTGATCCCAAAAAAGTTACGCAGGTTGTTTTATGTAATGGAAAAGTCTATTACGATATTAAGAAAGAAAGAGAAAAGCTGAAAAGAGATGAAATTGCCATTGTTCGTGTTGAGCAATTGTATCCTTTCCCCGAAACTGCACTTGAAAAAATTGTTTCGCTGTATCAAAACTCAAACGACTGGGTGTGGGTACAAGAAGAACCCGGAAATATGGGTGCATGGAGCTTTGTAGCTCGAAATTTCAAAGGGCCAAAGCTTCGCTTAGTAAGTCGTCCCGACAGCGGATCACCTGCAACAGGATCAGCAGAATTACATAAAATAAGACAAGAAAAACTCCTTGAAAAAGTATTTGGTGAATGCGATTGCCCGAGAGTGAAATCTGAATGCCGCATGCTATGTTCTGAAAAAGAATGGCAGTTTATCAGTAAAACCAATTCTTAAAATCACCGTAAAAAGTTTATATGAAAAAGATCGATATTAAAGTACCTAGCCCTGGCGAGTCAATAAATGAAGTTCAGATTGCATCGTGGCTGGTGAAATCAGGCGACTTTGTAACCAAAGACAATGAAATTGCGGAAATTGACAGCGAAAAGGCTACCATAGCACTGGCTGCACCTATATCCGGAATTATTGATATAAAAATTGAAGAAGGCAGTATCGTAAAAGTTGGCGAAACCATTGCTGTTATTGAAGAATCGGAAGGACATTCCGAAACTGAAAAGCCAGAAACAATTCAACCAAAAAAAGAAAAAGCCAAATCGGAAATCACAAAAGATAAACTTGCCTCAAATACTACATCAAAAACAAGCCAAGGCGAAAAAGCCAAACTAAGTCCTGTTGCAAGGAAACTACTTGAAGCTGAAGGATTGAGCGATGAAGATTTTCTGAATTATGTAAAAAACACTCGCTTTGACACCAAAGAAGTTAAAGAATTCCTATATAGCAAAGATTCTGTTCAAAAGGCGCCAACTATTTCTACAGAGCGTAAAGAGACTTCAAAGCCTATGAGTATGCTTCGTAAAAAGCTTGCCCAGAGGCTTGTTGCAGTAAAAAATGAAACTGCAATGCTTACCACATTTAATGAGCTCGACATGAGTGCAGTTTCTGTAATTCGTAACAAATACAAAGACATTGTTGCTGAGAAACATGACATTAAGCTCGGGTTTATGTCATTCTTTGTAAAAGCCGTTTCCATTTCCTTAATGGAAAATTCTGCAGTGAACGCAATGATTAAGGACGATGAAATTATCCATTACAATTATGCTGATATTGGTGTTGCAGTAAGTACTGAAAAGGGGCTCATGGTTCCTGTTGTTCGCAATGCGCAAAACATGAATCTAATTCAAATTGAAAAAGAGATTGCCAGGCTTGCAGATAAAGCTCGTCAAGGGAAAATAAGCCTTGATGATTTGAGTGGTGGCACTTTTACAATAAGTAACGGAGGCGTTTTTGGATCTATGCTTAGCACACCCATTCTGAATCCACCGCAAAGTGCGATTCTAGGCATGCACAATATTATTGATCGGCCAATTGCTAAAAATGGTGAAGTGATAATTGCTCCGATGATGTACCTGGCCTTATCTTACGATCATCGTATCATAGATGGTAAAGAGTCTGTTACTTTTCTAAAGAGAATTAAAGAATTACTCGAAAATCCTGAATTTTTACTTACAGGCGACCATCCTGTAGAAAAACTATTAGATTTGTAGCATGAAATATACCACAGACTTTTTGGTCATGGGTGCTGGAATTGCGGGAATGAGTTTTGCATTAAAGGTGGCAGACAAAGGAAGTGTTACTCTTTTAAGCAAATCTGAGCTCTATCTTACAGCAACTCATTACGCTCAAGGCGGCATTGCAGGAGTAATGTACAGACCCGATTCATGGCAAAAGCATATTGAAGACACCATGGATGCCGGTGCCGGACTGAATAATGAAAAAGTAGTTCGTTTCACTATTGAAGAAGGCACTGAAAGAATTCAGGAATTGATTGATCTTGGAACTCATTTTGATAAAAAAGAAAATGGAGAATTCGATCTTGCCAGAGAGGGAGGTCACTCTGAAAAGCGCGTATTTCATTTTAAAGATCAAACCGGAGCAGAAATTCAACGGGCATTAACCAAGCAAGTTAAAGCTCATCCAAATATTACTATTCTTGAAAATCATTTTGCTATTGATTTAATTACAGAACACCACCTTGGTATTGAAATTTCAAGAAATTCAGAAAAAACCTGCTTCGGAGCATATGTTGTAAATCCAAAAACTGAAAAAATTGATACTTATCTGGCAAAAATCACCCTAATTGCCACTGGTGGAAGTGGAAATGTTTATCATACCACTACAAACCCTGAAATTGCCACGGGAGATGGAGTTGCTATGGTCTATAGAGCAAAAGGTTCCGTAGAGCACATGGAATTTGTTCAGTTTCATCCTACAGCTTTCTTCGAGCCTGATGTGAAACCCGCTTTTCTAATCACAGAAGCATTGCGTGGAGCGGGAGCCATTTTAAAAGATATCGACGGCAACGAATTCATGCAAAAATACGATGATAGAAAATCACTTGCCCCACGCGATATTGTAGCCAGAGCCATTGATAACGAGATGAAAATGAAAGGGTCAGACCACGTTTATCTCGACGTCCGGCATATCGACAAAGAGACTCTTCTTAGTCATTTTCCAAATATTTACGATCATTGCATGGAAAGAGGCATTGATATAACAAAAGATTTTATCCCGGTTCTTCCAGCTGCGCATTATCAATGTGGAGGAATTAAAGTGAATGAATTCGGGCAGAACAATATTACCAATTTATATGCCAGCGGCGAAGTATCTTCTACCGGTCTGCACGGCGCCAACCGACTGGCTTCCAATTCATTACTAGAGGCCGTGGTTTTCAGTCACCGTGCAGCAAACAATGCACTTGAAAAGGTTGATGCCATTGATTTCAAAAATGAAATTCCCGAATGGGATGATGAAGGCACTGTGCTTAACGAAGAAATGATTTTAATTACCCAAACTCAAAAAGAGCTTAACCAGATAATGAGCAGTTATGTGGGTATTGTTCGCTCAAACCTGCGTTTAAAGAGAGCTTTAGATCGCCTTGAAATTCTATACAGAGAAACTGAAGACCTGTATAAGAAATCAATTGTAACACAAGAAATCTGTGAGTTGAGAAATATTATTAATGTGGCCTATCTTATTATTAAGATGGCAAAAAACAGAAAAGAAAGTCGAGGATTGCATTACTCGCTTGATTATCCGCCGCAGGATTAATTCAACTTAATAAAAGTATAAGTAATGGTTCCCCGTTGCACTTCAGGAGCATTCATATCCACACTAAATGTTGCCAATAATGCAGCTGTTTTAGCTTTCGCCCACAAACCCGGGTCTGAAGTAGTAGTGCCAATTGCTCCTGGTTCTGCACGAGTAACTTTGCCATTTTTATCTACATAAATAGTTACAACAACTTTTCCCTGATCATCTTCGGTATATTTAGGAAGAGGGAGACTTTTTGCCGAGCGACCATTCAGGCTAAATGCAGGTCCGTTACCACTCCCTACTCCACTACCATTACCACTACCTGTGCCCGTTCCAGTACCTGTTCCATTTCCGCTCCCTGTACCTGTTCCATTACCTGTGCCGTTTCCACCTCCTTGACCCCAAGTAAAATTTGTCACTCTCTGGTCAACTGTATTCTGATTGGAGGTATTATTGTTGGTATTGTTGGTTTGATTGGTACTGGTATTGTAATTTATATTATCACTATTGTCGGTAACATAATTTTCACCATTGGCCACATTTTCACTCACATCGGGGATAAACTCTTCATATCCCCCACCACCGCCGCCGCCACCATCGACATCAAGTTGCACACCTGCTTCTTCCGGTAAAGGAAGTTTTGTAGTGAATCCAAATAAAAACATAATAAGCAGAATTGCTCCGCTCACAATAGCTGTTAAGCCTGCCGATTTGTATTTACGCTTGTTGTCCATGATTCTTTTCTTATATTAACGATTATTCCAACGGAATTGTTGCAAGAATCACTTTATGCTTGGCATTATATTTTTTATTAATTCCGTTTACAATATCAATTACATTCACAGCAAACTGAATGGGAACAGTGGCATCAGATCGAAGAATTACAGAACTTTCCGTTGAACCGTATAATCCATCAGTAAGTCCTTGCTTTAATCCATTATTATCTACCGGAACGTCCTTAAGATAATATTGAAAATTCTCATCAATATAAACTTCAATTCTTTTTCCTTCAATTATTTGTCTATCACTACTGCTACTCGGCAGCAATAGTTTAATGGCATTCGGGCTCACCAATGTTGACAACAACATAAAGAAAATAAGAAGCAGGAATACCAAATCCGACATGGAGGCATTGTTGAATTCCGCACTTCTTTTATTTCGGGTTTTAATATTCATAAGAACTCCTATTTTGCAGGTTCGTTCAGAATGTCCATAAATTCAGTAGCACGCGCTTCGAGAATGTAAACAACCTTCTCAATTCTGGCTACAATAACATTGTATGCAAGATACGCAAGAATACCAACAAAAAGACCGGCCACAGTGGTAACCATAGCTTCATAAATACCGCCAGAGAGCAATCCTATATCGATATTATTTCCTGATTTAGACAGGTTATAGAAAGCGTTAATCATTCCAGTCACTGTACCAAGAAATCCGATCATGGGAGCCACACCGGCTATAGTAGAAAGAAATGCCACGCTTTTTTCCAGTTTTGCAATTTCAAGTTTCCCCACATTTTCTATAGATGCGGCAATATCATTAAGTGGTTTACCAATGCGCTGAACCCCTTTGTCAATCATTCTCGAAAGTGGAGTATTCTGGCTTCTGCACATAGCCAAAGCAGAATCAATTTTCCCATCAAATATATAATTCTTAATATTGGTCATAAAACCAGCATCTTCTTTTGACGCCTTGTTTGTTGCAAAAAACCGCTCAAAGAAAATATAGAAAGCCAAAACCAGCAAAGCCGCCAAAGGAATCATAATAATTCCACCTTTTTCAGCCAATGCCCATAATGACAATTTCTCAACAGTCTCAGTAACAGTCGTTGCCGAGTTTTGCAAAGTATCGGATACAACCGAGTCTCCTGTCTGCACAACTTGCAGAATGACATTCAATACCATAGTTACTATAATTTTGCAATAAAAGTACGCTCTATTTGACAAGATCACCCTCTTACAAGAGCATTATTGTCAACACAAATATGTTAATTATAACGTGAAAAGTACGCCATATATTATGGCAAGTGGAGCATTCCTGAACAACTATCGGAAGAAGCACCTGTGGCACTCGATAAGATATTGATTTCACCCTTAAGCCTTAGAAGTCCAAGAAATGCAAATACGAGTGCTTCTTTATAATCAATAAGTAATTCAGATGGTATATGCATTGAATCACCCAGTTTTTCACGAAGTTTTTCTGCTAAAAACTTGTTTTTAACTCCACCTCCGGTAAAAAGTACATTTTTAAACCCCGCTGTTGAATCAGCAATTTGAATTGCGATATGCTCAGTCAATGTCCTGAGAACATCTATTGCTGATAGTCCTGAATATTCATCTATAAGAGGGAGAAATCTATGTTCAAAGTCTTCCCTGCCTAAAGATTTCGGAGCCGGGTTGGCATAATAGGAAAAACCATGTAGTGTTTTCAGCAAAATTAAATCCAATGCACCTTCTCTTGCCATTTTTCCATCTTCATCATATGACAAAGACAATTTCTCTGCAAAATAATTCAGCGCCATATTAACCGGACAGATATCGTATGCTATTCTTTTGCCATTCTTCCGAAACGATATATTGGAAAATCCGCCCAGATTTACAAGTGCATCGTATTCTGAAAAAAGAAGTTCATCTCCTATTGGAACCAATGGAGCACCTTGTCCGCCTTTAGATACATCGATAGAGCGAAAATCATTTATACATGGAATTCCACTTCGAGAAGCTATTTCTGCACCATGTCCAGCCTGAAAAGTGTATCCCTCTAACGGATTATGAAAGATGGTATGCCCATGTGATGCGATGAATGCCGGCTTAAGATTATTATCAACATTAAAACTCCTGCACAATTCGCCATAGTATGCCCCAAGTCTTCGATCAGCCGCAATAAGGTTCTCCGCACTCATTTTAGGCATTTCCCTAATTAGTTTCAGAAGATCAGCCGAATAAGAAAAAGTTTTTGCATTCAGAATCTGGAATTTCCAACCATCTTCTGAATTTCGAAAACCACAATACGCCATATCGACACCATCGAGTGATGTTCCAGACATTAAGCCTAATCCGTATTCCCATTCTGAAAATTTCTCATTTAGAATCATAATACTGGAATCACTTTTTCACAACGAATACCACGAGAACCTTTAATTAAAATGAGAGCATCAGAAATATTCTCTTGAGAAAGAAATGCACTGGCATCATCTACGTGAAGAAAAAACTTGGCCTCTGTAGAAAGATTTGCAAAGCGACCAAACTCTTTTCCAATAAATATATATCTATTGAAGTTTAGACTCAGAGCCATTTTTAGTATACCTTCATGTTCGTGGGGGCTATCTACGCCAAGTTCAAGCATATCGCCCAAAATCACAATTTTGTTTTCAGCATTCAAACTGGCAAAATTCTCAAGTGCAAGAGCCATACTCGACGGATTTGCATTATAAGCATCGACTACAAGAGTGTTTCTCTCCGTTTTTTCAATCTGCGAACGTTTGTTTTTTGGAGTATAGGAAGAAAGAGCTTTGGATAATTCGCCAGCATCAGCCCCAAAATGCAAGCCAACAGCAAGCGCAGCCATAAAGTTTGGCAAATTGTATGAACCCGTTAGATTTGAATTTATTTCATAGTCAACGTTATTCTGCTTCCAGGAAAATGTCAGAAACATTTTATCTGATTCCACATTTATAGTAAATACTTTTCGTCCATAAAAGACTTTATTTAGCTTTTCACTTTCGTACACCAATAAAGAATCATCATCATTCACAAAAACGGTTGCATTCTTTGCGTAAATATGCCGGTATAACTCAGTTTTTGCTTGAATAACGCCATCGTATGAACCAAAACCTTCAAGATGAGCCTTCCCTATATTGGTAATGAGTCCAAAATCAGGATCAGCAATTTTGCATAATGCTTCAATTTCGCCAATATGATTGGCGCCCATTTCAATTATGGCAAACTTATGTGCTGGTTTAATAGACAAAAGACTTAAAGGAACACCAATATGATTATTCAGGTTTCCAACCGTAGCAAATGTATTACCCACGCAAGATAATGCTTCCCGAAGTAATTCTTTGGTAGTTGTTTTTCCATTGGTGCCGGTTACAGCAAAAATCGGTATTGACAACTGATTTCTATGGTATTCCGCCAATTTTTGGAGTGTACTCAATGAATCTTCTGTATAAAAGCAATTTGGATGATTCTCGAAATCAGGATTTTGAGTAATCACTAAAGATGCGCCTACAGATAATGCCTCATAAACAAAGTCATTGGCATCGAAATTCTCACCTTTAAGCGCACAGAAAATTTCTCCCTTAGAAATGCTGCGTGTATCAATAGATACAGATCCAGCTTTTAGATATTTTTGATATAGTTCTTTCATATTTTCCAATAAAAAACCCCTGCCAGTAAAGACAGGGGTAAATATAAAGAATTTAATACAATCATTAGAAACCGATTGGACTTCCTACACGGTGCATAGCACAGCGGAAACCAATATAATCAGTTGAAAGTTCTTGATCTAAGTAGCGACGTGCGCCTGGGCTCTGGTAATAAGCTCTATCTTTCCATGAACCACCTTTGTAAACACGAGCGCGATTATTGATCATAGAAGATTTGCTATACTCATACATCACTTTATTAACATTCTCTTCATCCTGATATGTTTCATCATAATAATAGATAGAAGATGTAAAATCTCCATCTAAGTAGTTACGATTATCAGAATAGCGATAGTTACGTCTGCTAGCAGATTCATCAGCTGTAACAGGGCGCCATTGGATACGTCCAAGACTATCTTTTTCAGCTATCAAACCTTCATCATCAAGAACTTTTGTTTGAAATTCATTACCACGGAAGGAACGAAAATCATCAAAGTCTTCAAATGAAAGAGGACGATATACGTCGAGAACCCACTCAGCTACGTTACCAGCCATATTATACAAACCGTAATCGTTTGGCCAATATGAGTAAACAGGAGCAGTAATATCTGCTGCATCGTTAAGGTTACCGGCTATACCCATGTTATCACCACGGCCACGTTTGAAGTTGGTTGTAAACTGACCCATTGATTTATAATAGTCGGTACGAAGAATATGTCCATTCCAAGGGTAGATTCTTCTCTCAATTACACGCTCGAAAAGCGTGTTACCAATTAATCCAAGGGCGGCAAATTCCCACTCAGCCTCGGTAGGGAGACGATATTTTGGCAAGAGGATACCATCTTCCATACGTACCTTACGAGTACCTGCACCATTGGGATCGAGATCATACAAATCATTTTTTACCAGACCTTCAAACTGCCCAGCCAAATAAGCTTCAGTATTAAAGTTTTCTTCATTCATCTGGTTAGGATCGATTTTAAGAATCCCTTCGCGAATAAGAATATACTCATTCACACGATCAGTTCTCCATTCAGCATATCGGTTTGCTTTAACCCAGTTCACACCTACAACTGGATAGAATGCATAGGCCGGATGCCTGAAATAATATTCCACGTATGGTTCATTATAGCCAAGTCGTGATCTCCAAACCAACGTATCGGGAAGTGCTTGTCTCACTACCTCCGGATAGTCAATTCCAAATACACGCTGAAGCCAGTAAATATACTCGCGGTAATCTACATTAGATACTTCGGCCATATCCATATAAAATGAAGAAACGGTTACTCGTCTTGGAACATTATCCCATTTATAAGGAACTTCCTGTTCTGTACGACCCATTACAAAGGTACCACCTTCGATGAGTACCAATCCTGGTCCCGATTCCTGTTCTTCATAAGGTACTACTTCAAAACCACCCCATTTGGGATCGTTGTAATACCAAGCAGTAGTGCGTGAGCGCTCTCTATAGCATGATGAGAACACCAAACTAACGAGGCCCAGCAGTAAAAACCCTTTTAAAATCCTGTTGCTATTTGACATGTTAAACTGATTTACGGTTCAAATATATAACAATTAACTAAAACGAAGGACAATTTATTGCACGAATCCTTTTCCTTTTTGGTGAACATTCGAACTGAATGGTCAAAGAAAACTCGTGTGCCCCTCCAGATGCGTTGGTAAGTTTAGATACAGTTAAATCATAACTATAACCAAACTTAAAGACCTGCTGCTGAAAACCGAGCAGTACGATCACAGCATCTGAGTTGTCGAAATTATGACGATACCAAACTCCTCCTACGAAAGGAAATTTATTTAGATAAAGACCATAATTCAACTGTTCAAATTCCTGTTGTTTCTGGAACATGATATTTGGTGAGAGACTTGTCTCTTCAATTGTTCTCTTGCGACTGTTATCTCCTTCAATACTGATAATGGCACCGGCATGTACGGTATATTTCATCGGTAATTCGGAATAACTGATAAAACCTTCATTTGGAGTAGTAAGGTGATGTACAGCAAATCCAGCGTAGAAACGCTCAGAATACCCTACCATACCCGCTGAAAAATCGGCAAATGTTTTAACCAAACCATCGGAAGGGTATACTTCATTAGTATTAAATACAAATCCATGACGAGGATCAATCTGATCTCCAAAAGTTAATTTTTCCCAATCGAGGCTTTTCTGCAAGAAAGTAGCCTGAATACCAGCTTTCAAAGAAAACTTACGACCAATATCAAGTTTATAAGAGTAAATTCCACTTGCCATGGTTGTGCTCAAAGTTCCTTCTCCTGCTCTGTCAACATTTACTAAAACGCCAATACCGCCCGACAAAGCATCTACATGCTGATCGTAAGAAGCATTATAAGTAACATATTGCCCTGAAATAGACGGCCACTGATTACGATAATTCATAATCAAGCGCGGGCAAACAGGCGTACCTGCCATAGCAGGATTCATATAAAGCGGATTTGCATAATATTGAGAAAAATGTGGATCCTGAGCAACAGCATCCATTGAATAAAACGCCATTGAAAAAACAGCGATTACTAATACCCTGATAAACTTCTTTGTCATATGCATCTGTATTTAACGACAAAAATATTAAAGATTTCTTATGAAACCTAATCCTAATTACATTTTTTATACTTTTTTTTTGCGGAAAGGTTACGATTTAACTAAAAAGAAGTAAAAAAGACACGCAACTTGTTAATGATGCCCTAAAAATAATGCGTTAAATTAAAAATATACAATATTTTTGTAGATACGTTGTTATTAAGCCGAAACACAGATTTATGAGAATAATCGCCACCATATTTATCTCTGTATTCTTTATTGCAAGCAGTCTAGCACAGCAATATAAGTTATCAGGGAGCAGCCGTACGGAAAAGAACACAGATTATCCTGTGGCTGGAAGTATATTTACAGATTTTGATTCTAGGCCATTTTTCTTTGAAAATCTTGGTTTAATTTCACAAAATGAAGAATTCACACCTCAGCTCATTGTTAAAGAGGTAAAAATTATCAACAATTCTGAAATTCCTGTTGAAATAATTAACGCGCTAAGCAATACTTTTTCTGTTTTCCCTCAGATTTCTAGTATAAAAAAACAAAATTATGCCGGGGTTTATATATCCTGCCTCAGAAAAAATTCACAAACAGGACAAACTGAAATGCTTGTGGATTATGAAATCACATTTACTACACATTCTGCACCACTAAAAACCAATATTCCTCAGAAAATTTTTGCAGCCAATTCTGTTTTATCAAGTGGAACATGGTATAAAATATCGACCACTCAACATGGAATACATCGCATCACTTATGATGATGTTGAAAGTTGGGGAATAGATCCTACAGGCATTAATCCCCAAAACATCAGAATCTATGGGAATGGGCCTCATATGCTTCCTGAGGCAAACAACGAAAAACGCTACGACGACCTGATTGAGAATTCCATTTATGTTGAAGGTGAATCGGATGGCAGTTTTGACCAAGGAGATTACATCTTGTTTTATAGTGATGGAATTCAATATTGGAATTATGATTCAGCCAGCATGAGCTTCAGTCATGAAAACAATTTGTTTAATGATGAAAACTACTTTTTTATAAATTTTGATCTCGGACCTGGGCAAAGAATTAGCGATCTCAACTCCAGCACTTCTGCGGCAACAGATTATTGTACTCAATTCTATGATTTTCGCATGCACGAAGTAGATCAATATAATTTATTGAAATCTGGTAAAATCTGGCTTGGAGAGACGTTTGAATCTGTCAGTAGCAGTCAGAATTTCTCTTTTTCACTTGCCAATTTGATTCCTGATTCCTCGGTTTTTGTTACTGCTGCTGTAGCAGGACGCGCATCTACGGCTACACTATTTTCTCTTTCATCAGGTACAGCTAGCAACAATATAAGTATCCCAGCAACATCTGGCTATGTTAATGATTATGCAAAATACAGTACTGGCAGTATTTATATTAATAATTCCAGCTCGCTTATATCTGTAAATCTCACTTATAATACTGGTGGAAATACTGAAGCAATTGGCTGGCTCGATTATATTGAAGTTAAAGCTTGGAGAGCATTAAGCTTTGCCGGAAATCAAATGGCATTTAGAAATCACAAAATAAGTGGAAGTGGTAATATTGTTGAATACACGCTTTCCAATGCAGCCAATGTTACTGTTTGGGATGTTAGCGATCCTCTACACCCCAGAAATGTTGTGGGCAGCCTTAGTGGAACAGATCTGAATTTCAGACTTAATAATGACAGTTTGAAAGAGTTTATGTCCTTCAACGGCTTGTTGTATTATAATGTAGATTACGAGGGATTGGTAAGTAACCAAAACTTACATGCTTCGCCCCAAACCGATTATATTATTGTAAGTCATAGTTCTTTTAAGAGCCAAGCCAATAGCATAGGTCAGATACATGCCAACCTTGAAGGATACAGCTATCTCGTGGTAACTCCACAGGAAATTTACAACGAGTATTCATCTGGCAAACAAGACCCAGCAGCCATTCGCGACTTTCTAAAAATGTTTTACGACAGAGCTGGTAGCGCCAGTGAACTGCCTCGATTTCTACTATTACTCGGTGATGCTTCTTATGACTATAAAAACAGAATTACAAACAACAATAATCTGGTTTCCACATTTGAATCAAGAAATTCATTATCACCTACCAATTCGTATGCTTCTGACGATTTCTTTGGTTTACTCGACAACAATGAAGGAAACGACTGTAGCGGAAATCTTGATATTGCCATTGGTCGTCTTCCAATCAATAGTATTGAGGAAGCGGATGCCATGGTTGTAAAATTGCAAAAATATACTTCAGACACAAAGCTTGCAGACGGCACTTTTGGGTGCAGTTCTGGCGAATGCACAATCTCCAATATGGCCGATTGGCGAAATAATATTTGTTTTGTATGCGATGATGAAGATGGGAACTTGCATCTTACTCAGGCCGATCGCCTTGCAAAAAAAGTAGATACCACCTACAATTTTCTCAATGTAGATAAAATATACCTCGATGCTTTTAATCAAATAAGTACAACCGGAGGAGAAAGAGCACCTGAGGTAAACGATGCTATTGACCAGAGAGTAGAAAAAGGAGCACTTATTATCAATTATACTGGGCATGGCGGGGAAGTTGGTTGGGCACATGAGAGAATTCTTGAGCTCTCTTCCATTCAAAACTGGACCAACTCATGTAATTTGCCCGTATTTCTTACTGCTACATGCGAGTTCTCTCGCTTCGACGACCCGGGAAGAACGTCAGCTGGAGAATATGTCCTCATAAATCCAAACGGAGGTGGTATTGCTTTACTCACCACTACACGACTTGCTTTCTCTACTTACAATGAAGCCCTAAATACATCATTTTATGAAAAGGCATTTGATAATAGTTCAGGAGCATATATGACTCTTGGAGAACTAACAGCATACTCTAAGTATGATAACGGAAGTATTGTATACCTCAGAAACTTCAGTCTTTTAGGAGATCCTGCATTAACCATGAGTATCCCGAAAAACCAAATTATCACATCCACCATCAATGGCATAAATGTAGCGGGATATACTGATACAGTCGGAGCCTTATCTAAAATAACAGTTACCGGCTATATTGCTGACCCTCTTGGAACAAAAATCAGCGATTATAATGGCACCCTCTACCCTACAGTTTTTGATAAAGCCACTACACTAACGACTCTAGCCAGCAATCCCGAAAGTTATGAAACTAATTTCACACTACAGAAAAATATAATTTACCGGGGTAAGGCAAGCATTGTAAATGGAGACTTCTCTTTCACTTTCATTGTACCAAAAGATATTCAATATAATTATGGTGCTGGGCGTATTTCTTATTATGCCGAGAATGGCAGCACTGATGCTACGGGATGGTTTGAAGAGTTTATTATTGGTGGCAGCTCAGATTCTTTGATCGTTGATTTAGATGGCCCTGAAATCGAACTCTACATGAATAATGATCAGTTTATCAGTGGTGGGCTCACCGATGAAAATCCGATTTTTTTGGCCTATCTCAAAGATGAAAACGGCATAAATACAGTGGGTACTGGAATTGGTCATGATCTAATAGCAACTATTGACAATAATACTGCTGACGCAATAGTTCTTAATGACTATTACGAGGCCGATATCAACAGTTATCAAAGTGGTCAGTTAATGTATCCTCTTAAAGGTATTAGTGAAGGAACCCATACCCTTCAATTAAAGGCCTGGGATATTATGAATAATTCTTCTGAAAGCAGTATTGAGTTCGTGGTATCATCTTCAGCATCATTAGCCTTAAGCCACGTGCTGAATTACCCGAATCCATTCACAACATATACTGAATTTTGGTTTGAACACAATCATCCCTGCTGCGTTCTTGACGTGCAGGTTCAGATTTTTACTATAACTGGCCGATTGGTGAAAACAATTAACCAACAGGTTCAAACCAATGGCTTCAGAGCCGAACCCATATCTTGGGACGGAACTGATGACTACGGATCACCGCTGGCTAAAGGAGTGTATATTTATCGTATTCGCATTAAAAGTGAAGAAGGTGGATATGCCGAAAAATCTGAAAAGCTGGTGATTCTAAAATAAATTGATTTCGTACATTTGCAAAATAATTAAGGATAATGAGAAATTTGAAATTTGGTGCTTTAGTTTTAGTGTGTGCAATGTTTATGCAAAATGCACAAGCACAAACCTCCTACAACGATTTACTTGGTCAAGATGGTACCATAAACACAATAACCACATCCGTACCCTTCCTCATGATTGCACCAGATGCACGTGGTGGAGCGCTTGGGGATGCCGGTGCAGCAACAACACCAGATGTATATTCCATGCATTGGAATCCAGCAAAATATGCATTTATTGAACAAAGCATGGGCTTTTCTGTTTCTTATAGTCCTTGGTTAAAAGCGCTGGTTAATGATATCAGTCTTGCATACCTTACTGGATATTATAAATTAAAGGATGACCAAGTTCTTGCGGCTTCACTTCGATATTTTTCGTTGGGTGAAATTATTTTTACCGATAATATTGGCACTGAAATAGGGCAGTTTTCACCTAGTGAATTTGCCTTTGATGTAGCCTATTCAAGAAAATTCTCAGATAATATTGGCGGATCTGTTGCCCTTCGATATATCTATTCCAACTTAACCGGAGGAATATTTGTTAGCGGAGCCCAATCAAAGCCGGGTCAAACTGTTGCTGCAGATGTGTCATTCTATTATCAAAAAGAAGTTGAAATGGGTGATATGGATGGTATGTTTGCTTTTGGCGCAAATGTTAGTAATATTGGTGCAAGAATCACATATACAGAGATTCAGCAGCGCTCATATATCCCAATTAATTTTAGAGTAGGACCGTCTCTTACACTTGATATTGATGAATATAACCAATTAATGTTCACCTTTGATTTGAATAAACTTTTAGTACCTACACCTCCTGTTTACCTTCGTGATTCAGCAGGACAACCTGTAAAAGATGATGTAACAGGTGAATATGTTATTGATGAAGGCAAAGATCCGAATCGCTCGGTAGTTTCAGGTATGTTTGGCTCATTTTCAGATGCTCCAGGTGGATTTAAAGAAGAATTTCACGAGATAAATTATAGTGTTGGTGCGGAATATTGGTACGACAAGCAATTTGCCATAAGAGGTGGATTTTTCTATGAGCATCCAACCAAAGGAAATCGAAAATATATCACTGTAGGTGCAGGATTGAGATATAATGTTTTTGGTCTCGATTTCTCATACCTTGTTCCTCTCGAACAAAGAAATCCACTTGAAAACACATTACGTTTCACTTTGGTATTCAATTTCGATCAGGTAAAATCAGCTGAATAATGACAGACATTCGTACAGGTTTAGGCTATGACCTGCACAGACTTGAGGCAGGCAGGCCTTTTGTTTTGGGTGGTATTCACATTCCTTCCGATTTCGGGCCACTTGGATACAGCGATGGAGATGCACTTATCCACGCCATTTGCGATGCTATGCTTGGAGCGCTCAGCCTTGGTGATATAGGCCAGCATTTTCCCGATACTGACCCTGAATTCAAAGGTATCAATAGCATGATATTGTTAGAAAAAACGGTGACCCTTATAAAACAGCACGGTTATTCAATCAACAATATTGACACTACTGTCATTCTTGAGAAGCCACATATTTCACCCTATATGGATGCCATAAAGGAATCGCTTGATGGTGTAATAGGAATTGGTGTTGACCGTATTTCTGTAAAAGCCACTACAAATGAGCGTGTTGATGCAACTGGTGAAGGAAAAGCCATTGCGGTTTTAGCGAGTATTCTACTGATTAAATAATTTTCTTTTCTTTCATAAAATAAAAGGCCACCCTAAAACAGAGTGACCCTTTTACATAAACCTATTTATAATTAAACTGAGAGTTATTCGGTTTTGTGAGGACAATCAGGATTGGCGTTCTGATGATTTGTTCCGTGAGGACCAGAACCATCATGCATTCCTGAGCCAGAGGCATTTCCATGCCCTGAATGCATTCCTTTTCCCATACCGGGTCCATGAGAACCATGTCCCATATGATGGTCATCTCCGGAGTGATGCATATCAAACCACAATCTTTGCTCATCATTAAGCATTTTGCGAATTGCCATTCTGTGATCTAAACGAGCTTCTGCCATTTGCAGTTTGAGGGCTGAAATCTCTTTCATCACAATCTTTGCAGCTGCAACATCAACATTATCTCCAGTGGTAAGTGTAGTTATTTTAGCCTGTTTCTCAGCCATCTGATTATGCAAATCCATCATAACCTTTTGATGAGGCACACGAAGAGCATCAATATCTTCGGCCTGTTTTTCTGTTAAATCCGGAATGGCATGCATTGAGTGCTGACCATTTTTATGATTCATGTTTCCATGATTACACTGGGCTGATACATTACTTACCCAAATTGCACCAACGAGTGCGAGTCCTAAAAACAAAGTTTTCTTTAACATAGTGTTTTCTCCTTATTATTTAGTTGTTATTTGCAGTGTCTTTGATGATTCCCCTCACTTTTTCTGTGATGATTAGGATGACCAGGCATCATGCGGCGGCCAAAAAATGAAAAAAGCGAATCTATTTGTACAGGGTTTAGAAATTTCTTCATATTCAGCATATGATGAACACTTTCCATTTGCAATTCCTTTTCAAGTACCGAAATCCCTTCCACATAAGATTGGATTTTTACCGTATCTGGATTCTCTAGTTTCAATTCATCAATCATTAGAGATCTGATTTGCATAATTGAATCAAAAATAGGGCCAACCAAAACAATATGGTTTGTTTTTTCCTCATTGAAAAGTTTCAATTGCTCCTCATCCAGATTCAAACTACTAATTAAAGCATCTTTCTGATGACATGAATCCTGATTGTTCATTTCATGATGAAAAGGTCTATGATCGTGCGAAAAATTTGTCTTTACCAAAACCAAAGTAACCAAAGCGGATGTTGAAATCACGCTAATAATGATAAAAATCCAAAGTAAAATTGATTTATTTTTCATAATTTGTTTCCTCCGACATAAATGCATCGTAGTAAAGTAAGTCAGTAGTTTGAGTCATATAAGTCTGCTCGGTGCTTTCGTTCCCGCTAACAAGATACTCATCCTGAGTATTGGTAGCAGAAAAGTTAAACAAAGCATAGCCGATTATAAAACCGAGTATTAAAGATGCTGCGATACCAGAGATTGCAGGCCAAAGCGACCTGTGTTTGCCCCAATTGCTTTTTGCCGCGACATAAGCGATAATTTTATCGGGCAATTCTTCATCAGCATGAATATCTGGCCAAATTTCACTTGCATGATCAATTGAACTTAATAAATTGAAATACATACGACAAGAAGAACAAGTTTCGACATGATCTTTCATATCGGTGCTAAGCTCTTCACTGCTCTGCAAGTTTTCAATTCTATATTTTACTTCTTTACAATTCATTTTCGCTGTACTTTTTATTTGACAATATCATTTCAAAAAACTTGCGCTTAGCTATAATTATTTTTATAGAACTCTGACAAATCCTTCTTCAAAGTGTCTCTGGCCCTAAATATGAGAGATTCAACAGAAGACAAAGAAGTTTCCAATATTCCAGCAATTTCCTGATACGAATGTCCTTCATGGTTATGTAATATAAAAGCTGCTTTTTGTCGTTCCGGCAATTTATTCATAGCAATATTCAGGATTCGAGACAGCTCATGGTTCTCAAGATTAAAACCAGCTTCACTGCTTCGATCGGCTTCTACTTGAAGTTGAGGAACTTCTTCATTCTCCAATTCAAGGTCAATAGTAAGAGTGTGTTTATGTTTCTTTTCTTTTTTGAGAAAATTCAATGCTTTATTAACCCCCACACGATAGAGCCAGGTTTTTAGATCAGATTTGCCCTTAAATTTATGAATAGAATTGAAAACTTCGAGATAGACTTCCTGTGTCAGATCTTCTGCATCATTATTGTTTTGCACAAAACGATACAATAATCGGTACACCATATCATGCGTTTCTTTCACTAGAAATTCAAACGCATGCCTATCTCCGTTTTGTATGGCTTTAATATCTATCAAAAAAAGTACTTTGAACCTTAGACAATAATAAAAAGGATTTCTTGCGGAATTTATTGCTTATTATTCCTGATCAATTTCACAATGCCGTATTTGAATATTCACATCATCACCATAAATATATTGCATTTCCTGACGGAATGTTTCTGCGCAGAAAACTGAACGATGCCGGCCACCAGTGCAGCCGAAGCTAAAGGAAATATATCGGAATTCACGATCCAAATAATTTTCAATAGCATCTCTAGCCATATCTACACAGTGACGCATGAAGCGCTCAACAGATTTATCTTCGGCGAGCATATCTTTCACTTCCTTATCAAGACCGGTTAGTTTTGCCAAAGTTTCATCTCTCCCCGGATTGGGCAATGAGCGACAATCGAAAACAAATCCACCTCCATGCTCAGCATTAATTTCAGGATAGTGTTTCTTAAGGGAAATGCTACTGATATTAATTATCAATTTATCCGATTCTTTTTCTTTTTGATCAGGAGTCGCAAATTTATCGGCTATGGCACTCCAGACTTTAGATAATTCAGGGTAGTTTATTTTGTATTCCGGACTATCTATCAGCATTTTAAGGTTTATAGCAGCAAAGGGAACCGATTGAAGAAAATGGGATTTCTTTTCATAATACCCTCTGTAACCATATGCACCAAATGCCTGCATGATGCGCATGAGTACAAAATCGTTGAAGTACTTTCTAAATAAAGAAGATGATGCAAGCTTATGCTCTTCCATTTTCTCGCAATAATAATCGAGCATTTCCGATCTGAATTCAGCGCTGAGATCAGCTTTAGCATCATAGAGCAATGAAGCAAGATCATACTGAAGCGCTCCACGTCGTCCTCCCTGATAATCTATAAAATACGGCTGACCATCTTTAAGAATAATATTTCTTGATTGAAAATCACGATACATAAAATAATGCGAAGGCACCTGAGCCAGGTGTGATGAAAATGCCTGAAAATCGGCTTCCAGTGCTTCTTCATCAAAAGGGATATAAGCCAGTTTTAGAAAATAGTACTTAAAATAATTCAAATCCCACATCATACTGGTCTTATCGAAGGAAATACGTGAGAAGAACATTTTAATTTCCGGAGCCGACACAAACTGAAATCGGAGCAGATTATCAATAACTTTCCTAAACTGATTTTTCAATTGACCGAGAAGCTCAGGTTTATTTCTGGCTTCCAGTATCAAATTATAAAGTGAATCACTCCCTAAATCGCTTTGAATATAAAGTGTTTCATCTAAATCTACAGCGAGTATTTCAGGTACAGATAAATTGTTTTGCGCAAAGTGTTGAGACAGAGCAAGGAATGATCTATTTTCCTCTATATCTGCATTATAAGTAGCAATATAACTCTCCTCATTGCAGTAGATACGCCAATATAATCTATTTGAACCCGATTCAGGAAGTTTTTCAATATTCGCAATCTGCTTCCCCAGCAAGGCAGCAGCACGAATTTTCATCTCGTTTGTTCTCATAAACTCTTTATTCCCATTTGTCGCCTACATGCACGCTTAACACAGGTATTGGACTATTGTTTACCATTTGCTGGGCATACGGTCCTAGCATAATACTAGCCATAGAACTTTCTTGCTCGGTCATTATAATCAGCAAATCGGCACCTACCTTGTCATTAAATCCTAAAAGATCGGCTGTGAGATTGGTGGTTAATTTTTCTGCGAGCTCATAATCCACGCCAGCTTTTTCCATGTCTTCAACAATAATATCTGAGTATTGATTCACCTTACGTTTAAAAACAGAAACATTACTGGTGTATAAACGAAGCAATATTATTTTCGCCTTAGCGGCTTTGGCTATTTTTATTGCCAATTCTGCTTTTTCGAGTGTTTCAGGAGTAGAATCTACTGGAAGCACAATATTATTAATCTTTTCAGGCACATGATAATCCTGTCGAATGGTAATAACAGGGCATGGTGCCATTGATACAATTCTATTTGCATTTGACCCAATCCATAATTCCTCGTAGCCGCTAATGCCATGTGTGCCCGTAACAATACACAAACTATTGTTGATTTTCGCAAAGCTGGCTATTTCATCATAGACTTTACCACTCCGTATTTTATATTGAAGTTTCTCTATGGGAATTCGACTAGAATATTCCTTAATCAGTTCTGCAAATCGATTATGGACTTCCTCCCGATAGTTGGACGAGTCGTTAAAAACATTATCCGAACTATGTGGTTTATCAATCCACAGCATCATTACAGACACATCCAAATCATTAGCCATTTTCACTGCAAAATTCAATGCATTTAATGAACCTTTGGAAAAATCAATACCAACAAGAATTTCACTCATAATAATTGTATTTATCTGTTGCAAGATACGAATAAAGAATAAAAGAAATCAAGTAGAAATACGAAAAGTTTTCAAGTAAGTATGAGAAAAGCAATCATATGATATTTGTATCTTTGAATGCTCTGATTTCTAACTTACACTCATGCCATGAAAAACATCCTTATCCTTTTTGCCTTTTCAGTGTTTGTTTTTTCCTGTAAAACCACTAAAGATTCAGGAAAAATAGACATTGATAAAATGATTTTTCAAAAGTCAGATTATGCAATAGAAACTAATCCAACCGCAATCTGGTTAAAAGATTTCGAGCCAGAAGAAACTATTATTATTGGGCCCGAAAGAGAGTATAAATCTTTATACGATTTCTTTAGTGATCATTCAGGAAAGTCTGATTTATACATTCTTGTGGAGGAAGGCAGTTATTACGCTGACGGAGGCATATGGATAAACGGAGATAATATTGTTATAGAAGGAGTCGGCGATGTTCATCTGTACAGCAATAAGCTTTATTCAAGCGTAATGGATATTGACGGAACCAATATTTTGATTAAAAACCTTCACATGCAACATACAAAACCCGGTGATGGTGTAAATCAGAATTGCAGTGGAAGAGTAATTATGTTTGATAATGCACATAATTGCATTATCGACAATTGTGATCTTAATGGTTGTGGCCTTGCAGGCTTACATGATAATCTTGGTAATTCAAATATTTTGGTTAGAAACTGCTACATTCATAATAATTCACTTGGAGCCTATACCGATATTGATGGTGGAGTATGGCAGGAAGCGATTGACGACCATCCTGTATTTGAGTTTGAAAACAACCGCATTGAAAATAATGGTCCTGACAGGGTGCCTGAGTAGTATTGCAGACTAACTCTTCACCATCCTCCTTCTTCACTCAGAACAGACGTCTTAGACGAAGAGATGTCTACTCGGCATGATTTTTATTTTATTTGCTAACCCTCCAACTTCCGATATCTGAAATTAGATTCGGCATCGGAGCCGAGGCGTTTTCGACGATTTTCTTCATAATCGGAATATGCGCCTTCGAAAAAGACCACACCATCGTCTTCAAAAGCCATAATATGAGTACAAGTACGATCGAGGAACCAGCGGTCGTGGCTAATAATTACAGCACACCCGGCATAATTTTCAATACCCTCTTCCAAGGCACGGAGTGTATTGACATCTATATCATTGGTAGGCTCATCGAGTAGGAGCACATTGGCTTCTTCTTTCAATGTCAGAGCAAGATGTAAACGATTTCGCTCACCACCGGAAAGCACACCGCATTTCTTTTCCTGATCGCCACCGCTAAAATTAAAGCGGCTGATATAAGCCCGGGCATTCATTTCTCTGCCACCAAGGCGAATATTTTCTTCGCCATCGCTCACCACTTGATATACAGATTTATCATCATCTATGGATGCGTGAGATTGATCCGCATAGCCAATTTGAACCGTATCGCCCACTACAAAGGAACCGCTGTCGGGTTTTTCCTGCCCCATAATGATGCGAAAAAGGGTAGTTTTCCCTGCCCCATTGGGTCCGATAATTCCTACAATTGCGTTGGGAGGGATGCTAAAGGAAAGATTTTCGAAAAGTTTTTTATCGCCAAAAGACTTACTTAAATTCTCAGCATCGATAACTTTACCACCCAGTCTTGGTCCATCGGGAATATACAATTCCAATCGTTGTTCCTTTTCTTTTGAATCCTGGCTAAGCAATTTCTCATAGGCATTCAAACGGGCTTTACCTTTGGCATGTCGTGCCTTCGGTGCCATTCGAATCCATTCTAATTCCCGCTCTAGAGTTTTGCGTCGCTTTGATTCCGATTTTTCTTCCTGCTTCAGCCTGTTTGATTTCTGCTCGAGCCATGAAGAGTAATTTCCTTCCCATGGAATGCCTTCACCACGGTCGAGTTCAAGAATCCAGCCGGCAACATTGTCAAGAAAATAGCGATCATGTGTTACTGCGATTACCGTTCCTTGATATTGTTGCAGATGATGCTCCAGCCACATTACCGATTCGGCGTCAAGGTGGTTGGTAGGCTCATCAAGTAAAAGAATATCAGGTTTTTGCAAAAGTAATCTCAGTAATGCGACCCTGCGGCGTTCGCCACCACTTAAAGTACTAATTTTTGCCTCTTTTGGGGGACAATTTAATGCCGCCATAGCACGATCGAGTTTGGAATCCAACTCCCATGCATCGTGCTGATCGAGCAATTCGGTAAGTTCTCCCTGTCTTTCAATGAGTTTATTCATCTCATCGTCTGACATGGGCTCAGCAAATTTATTATTGATTTCTTCGTATTCTTTAAGCATAGCCACTGTTTCAGCTACGCCTTCCTCAACAATTTCAATTACCGTTTTTGCATCATTGAGCTCTGGTTCTTGTTCTAAAATTCCCACAGAATAACCCGGGGCAAAAACCACTTCACCATCGAAGCTTTTTTCTTTTCCGGCAATAATGCTCAGCAAAGTTGATTTTCCACTACCATTCAAACCCAGTACGCCAATTTTTGCACCGTAGTAGAATGATAAATAAATGTTTTTAAGAACTTGTTTTCCCTGAGCATATTTTTTGCTCACTCCAACCATGGAGAAAATGATTTTCTTATCGTCGCTCATATATTAAAGAGATTTAAAATCGTTTGAAAGGAATGCGTCGGGAGATTTACTGCCTACCTTATGCATATCAAAATATAATGGAGTTCCATCTCCGGCATTAATCAAGAACTTCAAACACTGATAACCTGTTTTACCTGAAGGACCGATTTTATGCAGAAAAACCACATTTGTGTTTCCAGCATGAATGGCAGCTCGTATTTCTTCCTGTGATACCAGTTTTACCTTACCGCTATAATATTTAGAAATCTCAGATTCTGAATCAACTTCTGAATCGAGGTCTGATTTGACCAACCAAAGTTCTTTGCCTTCAATTTTGGATTTATTGGCTTTTATTACATCTTTTATATCACTTTTTGGGTGGTCAATATTGTATTGAATATAATACTGAAAGAAACGAAGCACCCCTGCAAGCTTATACAAGTAAACATCTTCATCGTCCTCATCTTCAAAAACATAACTCAGTGGAGCAGAGCCCAAATCAGGCAAAAGATTAATACTTCCAGATTTTGATCCAAGCACGATATTCAAAATATTAAGCTTAAAAAATACGCCAGCATCGTCTTTCATAGCTTCAGACAGAAAAATAAAAGAAGCATTTTTATCCTTCATTTTATCATCAAATTCTGCAGATGTAATAATCTTATACGGTGTAATGGTCCAAACGGCTTTCATATCTTCTTCCATATATGCATTAAACATAGAGAAAGGATCGTCGTATTTCACCAGATAAGTTGTTGAAGATTTGAAACGATTAAATTCGGCTTCACTTGCCAATTGAATTTCCTGAGCCATTAGTTTGCTTGCGGCAAAAAGCATTAGAGCGATGAGGAGAAAACGGGATTTCATGAGTTTGGAATTAAATTAAACTTCTTTGATTTCATGCATGAATATATCCGCTTAAAGCAAAATTTTCAATGCAGTAAAATTACATATAATTATCGTGCCACGTATAATATTAATAATGAAAAAAAGGTATACATTATTGCAACCTTTAGTTATCACAAATAGTCAATAATACTGAATTTTATTTAATTTAGCCAATTGAAAAAGGTTAACATTGCATGACCAGAAAGAAAAAAATAATTCATAGTGTACCTGGATTTATTGCTTCGGGCTATATTATTATATTGATTTTTCTGGCCATTTTTGCCTATTTAATCATTCCTGATAAAAGTAAACATGCTAACGATCAGCATATAGAAATTTCGTTTCAGAAACCAGGTTTTAGCTGCAATTTTCTCGTATTTAACAATCCCTCAGAACAAAGCAAATTCTACTCCGTTTTTTTAGGGAAAGAGAATAGAAGAAGAAGTATTGCCCTATATGATTATACCATTACAAACGACTCAATAATTATTGAGCAATATACAGGCCTGCAACCCAATAACGGCAAAAAAGAGACGTACGCTTTGAAAGACATTAATCAAAATTATACCGATACCAAAGACATAATACAGCAAAAGAAATTCATACTGGGCACCGATAAATTTGGGAGAGACGTATTAAGCCGGTTGGTTTTGGGCACACGCATCAGCCTATCTGTAGGGTTTGTTTCTGTATTAATTGCATTATTAATTGGGCTAACTATAGGATCCATTGCGGGATTTAGCGGAGGCCGTATTGATCGTCTCTTACTTTGGTTCATCAGTGTATTTTGGTCACTTCCAACAATTTTACTGGCTATGGCCATCACTTTCGCTTTAGGCAAAGGATTTTGGCAGGTTTTTGTTGCCATTGGCGTTACATTTTGGGTAGATATTGCCCGAATTGTTAGAGGGCAGGTTATTTCCATTAAAGAAAGAGAATATGTTGAAGCCGCCAGAGCAATGGGGTTAAGCAATTTCAAAATAATATTTCGCCATATTTTACCTGGCTTGCGTGGACCACTCATTGTGGTAGCGGCCTCAAGTTTTGCATCTGCTATTTTGATTGAAGCCGGACTTAGTTTTCTCGGAATTGGGGTACAAGCACCTATGGCCTCATGGGGAATGATGATTAAAGAATATTATAGCCATTTGGTTCTTGATACTGCTTACCTTGCAATTATTCCAGGGCTGGCTATTATTTCGGTGGTGATGGCATTTATGATTTTAGGAAATGAATTGAGAGACAGCCTTGATGTTCACAATCAGTAAAAGAGATGAAAAAGACAATCACATATATCATTATCTTTCTAATAACGAGCTCGTTATATTCACAAGAAAAAGACACTGCCTATATTAACGATCTCATAAGTAGAGCCAAAGAAAAAACACTAATTGACCCAGACTTGGCATTAATTTTCCTCGATGAGAGCTATGCCCTTTCAGATAAGTTGCAATACACCAAAGGTCTTGCTGAGAGTCTTAATTTACAAGGCTTCGTATATTTCAACAGAGGGCTCACCGATTTTGCACTCAGAAGTTTCACCACTGCCCTATCTTTCTATCAGGAAATCAATGACAGTATAGGCATGTCAAAAGTATATAATAATCTAGGTGTAGTATCATATAGCATTCAAAAATACCCAGAAGCCCTTTACTTTTTTAATCAATCGCTATATATACAGCAAAAAACTGAAAACTGGAGAAACATAATTGACATATATAATAATGTTGGAGGTTTGTATGAGAGATTAAAGCAATACGACAAAGCGATTAGTATTCACCGCAAAGCCATTGAGCTTGCCAAAGAGCACGACTACGGACTCGGGTTTTCAAGTGCATTAAACAATATTGGAGTGATATATGAAAACACTGGAATCACAGACAGTGCTATTTACTATTATAGCTCTGCGATAAAATGCAGCGATGAAATACCCGACATACAACTAGCACTCATGCATTCAAATATAGGACGCTGCTATTTATCAATCGGCGAAATGCATAAATGCAAGAGCGAACTAGATACCGCACTTATTCATGCAGAGAAAATCCAATCAGGAACATACTTGGCAAGCATTTATGAACTTTATGCAGATTATTACGAAAAACAGGGCAATACTGAAAAAGCCTATTACTATTTAGTAAAATATAAAGACCTAAAAAGCAAGCTGGATGAACAAAACGTAACAGGTGAGTTTGCCGATTTTCTTTTCAGTGTTCAACAAAAACAATGGGATAAAGAAAAGCAATTGATGAATGAGCAAATAAAATTGCAAAAGCGTTATCAGTTGGTGTTAATCTTTTTAATCGGGTTAAGCATTCTAATGTTTCTACTCTTTTTTGTTACCATTCGCAACCGCAATGCACTATTAAAGAAAAAACAAGAACTTTCTGAAACAGAATCACTTAGAGTAAAAGATGAAATGAAAAACAAAGAAAGAATATCCCAATTGGAAAAAGACAAGTTGGAAAGCGAGATTCTTCACAAAGAGCGCCAGTTGACTTCTCTTACTTTACATCTTGTAACCAAAAACGAAACCCTGCAGGAGATTAATAAAAACATGGATCAACTAAGTGATGATATGACTGAAATTAAAAGTCATAAAAATGCCAAAAAAATTCACAGCATCATAAAAATGAATTCGACAGACGAGACAATCTGGAGCAGCTTTTTCTATCATTTTGAGCAGGTTTATCCCGGATTTTTCATGGCTCTAAAAGCAAAACACAATAAACTTACATCGGGAGAGGAGAAATTATGTGCTTATATTCTCACCAATTTGAACAATAAAGAAATTGCCCATATTTTTGGCATTTCTGAAGCAAGCATCAAAGTGAAGAAAAACAGATTGGCCAAAAAACTTAATATAGAAAATGCAGCAGACTTAAATTCATACCTGCGTTCATTTACTCCAAATCCACAGAATAGCTAATTTTATGAATTACTTTTCAGAACCTCCATTAACTCTTTCGCCAAAACACTTCTATCCTCATCGCCTTCTTCAGAATAGAAAGAATATAAAAGCAAAAGCTGGAGTTGAATAATTTTTTTACTTGAAATTAAATGTTTTTTCAATTCTTTGTTGAAATCACGAAATGAGCTAAATGCATCGGTTATATCCTGGCGGCTCAAGACCAGACCCAAACTGGAAGGATCTATAAAAAATAGTGGTTCATTGTCTCCTAAAAACTGTAAAGAATCATCTTCTCCGGTATTGGTGTACGCTAGAAACAGCTTTTTGCCCACTAAAAATCCTTTTACCGGAAGTCCTGTTTCGAGTGCCAACAACAAATACAAAAGCGAAGATGCAAACTCATTACCTGTTCGATGTTCTAGAGTATTACTCAATAATGGTGGCAAAGAATCTGGTTTATTTCCAAGATACCGATTGAAGCCATAAACATGAAAAAGTATTTGGTTAAATACTCTAATTTTTTCTAGTGGGCTAAGACTTTGATTCAATTCTAGCCAGATATCGAAGCGAATACTTTCAAGTTGCTTGAGATAATACTCTTCATCGATATGCGGATTAAAGGCTCTTTCAATAATAAGAGACCCAGTAAGTAAAGATTTCTGCCCAAACAAACACCATGTTTTAATCTCACGAGAGCCTTTTTCAAAATTTAAGGCATGAATTAATCCATTCAGCCGGTTTTTTAATACAGGAGAAAAAGTATTTTCAAAGGTTTTTTTTAGTTCAGGCAATACATCTTCACCCAGCTCAATTATTTTTTCTCTTATATCCTGCCAAACTGCATCGTCTGGTTCATCCAACAAATTTAGCAATGCAGCAAGCCTCTCCGCGTCAAAACTCATATCGCCATATTAGATTTTTGTCAGCACATGCTTAATCAGTTTTTTCATCGCAGGCTGATAATTTTTACTAAAATTCTTCGTGCTGCGGTTGGCAATAATAACACAAGCCGTTAAGGCTTTATGTCCCAACATTTTACTAAGGCCATATAAAGCAGATGTTTCCATCTCAAAATTACAGATTCTGTTTCCACGAAAAGCAAATGATTCAACTCTTTGATTAAAATCAGGATAATGCAAAGGCAAACGCAAAACACGACCTTGGGGACCATAAAACCCTGAGGCTGTAAGGGTCATTCCCTGCATATACTTATCTGAAATACGATGCATAAGGTCTGAATCAGCCTCCACTACATATGGTTTTGGCCATCTTTCCGGCCATGAGATATTGCTCACAAGCATTTGTTCTATTGTTGTATCGCGAAAACCGTCACTTCCTTCATAATAATGTAGAAGACCATCAAGACCAATACCATGTGAGGAAAAGAGAAAAGTATTTACATCCATAAAAGGCTGCAAGCCACCCGAAGTACCAATACGTACTAAGTTTAGCGATTGCTTTTCTTTTTTATGAACACGCTTTTTTAAGTCAATATTTACCAGAGCATCGAGTTCATTGATTACAATATCAATATTATCGGTTCCCATACCTGTAGAAATAACAGATATATCTTTTTTCTGAAAAGTTCCGGTACGAGTACAAATTTCTCTATTTTGACCAGAATATGTTATATTATCAAAAAAAGAAGCAACGAGATCAGCTCGACCGGGGTCTCCGACCAATAAAACATTAGGAGCTAAATCTTCAGGAGCCAGATCTAGATGGTAAATTCTCCCTTTACTATTTAATACCAATTCAGATTCAGGAATTCTTTTCATACTTAAAAAATTAGGAGGCAAATTAAATACAGAACATACATTAGATTAAGCCTGGCAATTCTGCACAATTTGCTTATATTAGTGGCGAATTTACGAATATTCCTCAGAATGGAAAAATATTATGATAATATTATTATCCCAGTAGATTTTGGCGACAGAACCGAAATGTTAGTGCATCAGGCCTATTCTCTGGCAGAGCTTATGAATACTGGGCTAACACTAATTCACGTCAATAATTCAAAGGTTAGTCTTTCGTATGAAAAGCAAAAGTCAAATGCGTCTTATGTAAACGACGACAATGATGCTGAAACAAAATTAAGAAGATTAGCCGGCTTATATTCAAACAAATTTAATATTCCGGTGCAACACACTATTTTAGAAGGCGAAGTTCATGCTTCAATCACACAGTTTGTAGAAGAGAACAGAATTCGCCTCATTGTAATGGGAAAATCTGGAAAATCTCACGGCTACGAAAATGCCATTGGGAAGAATACAGCCCAGATTATCCGAATGTCTACATGCCCAGTAATTACTATAAATCAGGATGTTAGGGAATCATTTTCAAAAATCTTACTTCCACTTGATTTAAGCAAACAGATCAGGCAAAAAATCAATATTGCTACTATGTTTAGTCGCTATTATGGTTCAACAATCAAAATCATCAGCATAATAAATCAGGATAATTTCAATCAGGAAAAAGATATAAAAACAAAACTGCTGAAGACAAAAGAGTTCATGATTGAGAATAATGTGGCATGTACAACTGACATGGTTTACAATTTTGATCGCAGCAGTTTAACCGCAGAACGAATATTAAAGTATAGCAAGGAAAGTCGTTGCGACATGATTATGATTATGACGCAGCAGGAAAAAAACTGGAAACATACATTTATTGGCAGCACGGCATCTCAAATTATTAAAAATTCTGTTGTGCCGGTAATGAGCATTACTCCTTACCAAGACAATTTTAAGCACATTTAGGTCTTCAAGGAATTAATTCACTGCATTTTAAGAATTATCCACCTCACTAAAACAGAAAACTTTGTATATTTGTAAAAAAACATAGTACATGGCAGTATTAGTAGGAAAACCCGCACCACATTTCAAAGAAGCCGCAGTAATCAACGGCAGCGAAATTATTGAAAATTTTTCTCTGGATCAATTTATTGGAAAAAAGCACGTTGTGTTCTTTTTCTATCCAATGGATTTCACTTTTGTTTGTCCGACAGAATTAATTTCATTTCAAGACAAGCTGGAAGAGTTTGAAAAAAGGAATGTAGCAGTAGTTGGCTGCAGCACAGACTCTCAGTTTTCCCATTGGGCTTGGCTACAAACAGAAAGAAATAAAGGTGGCATTAAAGGAGTAAAATACCCTATTGTTTCAGATTTGGCAAAAACCATTTCTAAAAATTTCGATGTTTTGGCCGGTGATTTTGAAATCAATGAAGAAAACGAACTTGATTTTGATGGCGAGCCAGTTGCATTTCGTGGATTATTTCTGATTGACAAACAAGGTATTGTACGCCACCAAGTGGTAAACGACATGCCTCTTGGGCGCAGTGTTGAAGAGACCCTGCGTATGGTTGACGCCCTTCAGTTTTATGAAGAAAACGGAGAAGTTTGCCCTGCCGACTGGCATAAAGGAGATGATGGGATTAAAGCCAGCACAGATGGAATCAGCGATTATTTAAGTAATCATTGATGAATCTATTTACAAAACAATAAAGTTTTAATTCTTTTGTTACTATATTTGCACTCTAAATAATGAATCATGAGTAAGAATGACAATCAACACGAAACTAAACCAAGCTTTGTTTTTGAAAAGAAAAATTATTTTTTAATGCTGATCGGCCTTGCCCTCATGGCTTTAGGTTATATACTCATGATTGGCGGGAAATCCAACGATCCCAATGTATTTAATGAAGCTATTTTCAATACACAAAGAATCACCATTGCCCCATTATTAATTCTTGCCGGCATTGTTGTTGAAATTGTAGCCATTTTATATAAGCCAAAGGCTGCAAATGACGAATAATGAGTTGGTTTGATGCCATTATTATAGCCATTGTTGAAGGGCTAACCGAATTTTTACCGATTTCTTCCACAGGACATATGGTCATTACAGAAGCTATTCTGGGACATACTCCTGATGCGTTTTCAAAAGCTTATGTTGTCAATATTCAGTTTGGAGCCATTCTCTCTGTTTTGGTTCTCTATCTGCAACGATTTTTTAAGAATTTCGATTTCTATTTTAAGTTATTTATTGCCTTTTTACCTGCAGCTGTTATTGGTTTCTTTATGATTGATTTTATCGATAGCATTCTTGAGAGCGTCATGGTAATTGCTATATCTCTGGTTGTAGGTGGAGTGGTTCTGATTTTTGTAGATAAATGGTTCAGCAAAACCGATCCCGACCAAAGTATCGGTATCAAAAGAGCATTAATAATAGGATTTTTTCAGGTTATTGCAATGATACCAGGCGTTTCCCGATCAGCAGCCACTATTGTTGGGGGAATGTCGCAAGGGCTTACTCGTAAAACTGCCGCTGAATTCAGCTTTTTTCTAGCGGTTCCAACAATGTTTGGCGCCTCGGCATACAAACTTCTGCAAAACCATGAAATCATTGGAGTTAATAATAATCTGCAGCTATTGATTGTTGGAAACATTATAGCCTTTATAGTTGCATTATTGGCAATCAAAGCTTTCATTTCATTCCTTACAAAATTTGGATTTCGCTCCTTTGGTGTGTATCGAATCATAGTGGGAGCAACAATCATTATTCTTCTATCCATGGGGATTCAATTGAATATTGTATAATCATGTTTGATTTTGATAAAGGAGAATTAATTCTAATTGACAAGCCTTATGGATGGACTTCCCACGAAGTTGTTCATCATGTACGCAGAAGTATCAACAAATATATTGGCCACAAAGTTAAAACAGGGCATGCAGGAACACTTGACCCATTGGCTACTGGCGTACTACTTATTTTAACGGGGAAATTTACGAAAAGAATGGAAGAATTTATGGCAAAAGAAAAGCGCTATACAGGCACTTTTCACATCGGAGCCACTACTCCTTCTTTTGATCGAGAGACTGAAATTGATCAAACATTCGAAACCAACCATATTTCAGAAGAATCATTGCTTAATGCAGCAAAAAGTTTCACAGGAAAAATAAAGCAAACCCCTCCCCAATACAGTGCGGTTAAAGTAAAAGGAAAACATGCCTATGATTATGCACGATCTGGCGAAGAGGTAGAACTAAAAAGTCGTGATGTAGAAATCTATTTATTCAACATTACAGACACCAGCTTACCAGAAGTCGGTTTTGATATTCGTTGCAGCAAAGGCACATATATTCGTTCTCTAGCTAGAGATTTTGGGCTACAACTTAAGAGTGGCTCTCATCTTAGTTCTCTTTGCAGAACAGCAATAGGGGAACATACAATTGATGATTGTATGCACCCCGTAAAATTCAGACTTCTTTTAGAAAACTTAAAAGACAAAGAAGTAAATTCTACTTCTGAATAGTAATCTTCGTTAATGCACGATTTTCTCCAGATTCAAGCACTAGAAAATACAATCCTGCAGAAAGATTTATATTAAGCTGTATTGTTTTCTGACCTTCAATATTGCTTTGTTCAAATACTTTCTGACCATATACATTAAATATCTTCACAACAGCATCATTCTCAAGATTCTCATTACAGCTAATAGTGAAATCGCCGCTATTCGGATTTGGAAAAACCTGAACCTGCATAGAACCACTATACTCACTAATTGCAGAGCAATCAATTACAGATGCTTTAACCACATTGCTATAATCAACACATGAACCAGAACTAACCTTACGTCGGTACCAAGTTGTTAGTGTAATAAGACCGGGATTGCAAGTATTACTAATTTCGCCGGGTAAATTCACAAAACCGCTAATACTATCTGTGGTACTATATTGCCACTGATAATTATAATTACCTACAATACCACCACTGGCAAGACCAGTAGAAGATATTGCAGGAACATCACCATAATCACAGAAAACAGGATCTACAAGACTAATATTGCCTGCATCCAGTCCAATATAAGAAATACTAATTAAATCTCCACGATAAGTACCAGTGCCGCCATTATTTCCACTCACAACACCATTGCCACCAATTCCACCACTTACATTATGAGTAGCAGTAATATTTATCGTTACGCAAGGGTTATACATAATTTTAATACGGCCACCGCTACCACCGGCACCACCACGGGCATTATCAAAACAGGTACCATAAGAGCTGCTTGGGCTACCAGCATTACCTCCAACGCCACCACGAACTTCAAGTGTTCCTGTTACGTTTAAAGCTCCATCAGATTGTAACAATATTCCTCCACCTGAACCACCACCGGCTGCTCCACCAGCTCCACCAGCTGCATCGTAAACCGATTGCGAACAAAATATCGAGCATTCATTATATCCTGAAGTAGAACAATCGTAACCTCCATCAGTAGATTCACCGCCACCATTTCCACCATCGCCACCTGCTTCTCCATTACATTGAATTATCCCTGACATAATAAGCTTAAATTCAGCAATCAGAGCGACCATTCCGCCACCATGACCACCTTGTCCTCCAGCACTTCCATAATTATATCCGCCGCCGCCACCGCCGCCGCCGGCACCACCAGAACCCCATGCAATATCAGATCCACTCACTGTTCCATACGATGCAGATGCAGTTCCTCCAGAACCATAATCGCCACCATCTGCATTGGTAAATCCACTACCAAATGCACCGTAACCGCCAGCTCCACCACTACCGCCATAAGCACCCCCAGATCCACCACCGGCTCCACCGCCACCACCATTAAAACCGTCTTCGTTACCAGCGCACAAAAGACCTCCACAACTCTGTGCATAAGACCCTCCATCTCCGGCAGCATCACCAGAAAGACCTCCACCTGTACCATAACCAGCCAAACCAGCCTTACCTCCTTCACCTGGCACACCGCTACCATTCGCATAAGGACCACCGGCTCCACCGGCTCCGCCATCTTCTCCTACTCCATCTGCATCAATAGTACCATAAATAATTATGGTATCAGCATTAATCTCAAGAAAATGGCAATTGGAGTCAACAGTAACAGTAACTCCTACATTCACCATAAAAGTACCAATATTAATGTGTTCTCCTCCAATAGTTGTTGAAGATGAAATCGTCCAATCTGCTCCGCTATGATCAGTTGGACCACATTGCGCAAAAATGCTACTATTAGTAAAAATGCCGAACACAAAAAATAATAGAATAAAAATCTTTTTCATAAGCCCCAATTTTAAACAGACAAATATATGTAATATAAGAACATACAGTACAGCTAGAAGTAAAAATGTTCATATATTTTTCAACCTCTAGAATAGAAAATTAAAGCTACCTTATTAACTGTATTCCACCAATCAATTTTCGTTTCACCCCTGTTTTATCACGATAGAAGATTACATACTGATACACACCATGTTGACAAAGCACACCATTATAATGTCCATCCCAATATTCATCGTAATCATTTGTTTCAAACAACAGTGTTCCCCAACGATTGAAGATCATGAATGTATACTCATTATCGTAAATTCCATGCGCAACAGGCTTAATATAGTCGTTAATTCCGTCACCATCAGGGCTGAAAGAATTGGGCATATACATGGTAACAACATCTGCTACATATAGAGGGTGTGAAACAGTATCCATACAACCGTGTTCAGAGGTAATATATAAGGTAACGATATAATCACCAGTATCCTGATATGTATGAGTTGGGTAGGTTAAATCACTGAATCCTCCATCGCCAAAATACCATTCAGAAAGATATGTATTTGAACTTTCATTAAAGAACAGTACGGTATTATCCGCCAGATTTGGACTAGAAGGATATGGCCTGAATTCAGCCACCGGCTTAGTATAGACAGTAATCATATCGGTAACTCTTACCGAATCAACACACCCATAAACAGATGTTACAATAAGAACAACATCATAAACACCCGGATACATATAGGTAAGAAATGGGTCTTTATCAGAGCTAAAATGATTTCCTTCATCCAAATCCCAAAAATATGTTTGACCCGAATCAGGCGAAGTTTCATAGAACTGAACATCAAGTGGTTGACATCCTTCTGTAGGTGTTGCAGAAATATTTATTGTGGGTAATGGATGCAATTCAATAAGTGTAGCACTAACAATTGTATCACAGCCTACATTGTCTGTAATGGTAATGGTATATGTTCCTGCTGGCAGATTTGATGCGAGCGGCGAATTAGACTGCGGTGGATCCCATACATAATTATAGGGGGGTGCTCCTCCTGTTACAGTTAGACTTACTGAGCCATCTGACCCTCCAACACAATTTATATCTACTGTGGCAATAGAAACATCAATAGGCGGATATGCATCAATTACTTCGGCAGAGTCGCTTACTTCACAACCATTATTATCAATAACGGTAATATAGTACCAGCCTGAAGCAAGGTTAGTAAGTGTAGAAATTGTAGTATTCAGAACTATTGTATCACCAGTAGACCAAATATAAGTATATGGTGCTGATCCATTAGCAATCTCGATAGTGAGCGTACCTGAACTATCACCATAACAAAGCACATCAACTGCTGAAAAATCTATAATTTCCAATCCAGGGCAGTTTGTGGCCATAGTAAATGAAGGAAAGATTGTATCATTAAATCCGGCAAGTTCCCAAGTATTATTATACCATGTAATTGGGATATACCCAATTGGCCAAGAATATGAGAAAAGTGGCCCAATATGAATACTCAGATCTGTAGGAAAAGAATTGACACCCGGCACACGAAGACCTGGCATACAAATATCTTGCAGCCCTTGTGGATTATTTGTTGAATCCATATATGGAACCTCAACACAAAAATCAGGGATACTAGATGGTGGAACGATTGGGAAAGAAGGAATATTTAGCCAGAATTCCAATGCAGCAATATTAAAAGAGAATGAAAGGCTATCCCATGTATGATTTGTAAAATCGTTAGACAAGGAATGACTAACGCCGATATTCATGGAATCTGTATTATGACAAGGCCAAATATAATTTAATGTATGACATGCTTCAAAGGTAATATCATTTGCAACCCCCTGATCGATCAGGAGGTTCCCATTGTGGGGATCGACCACGGAATATTCTACGGGTTGCGGAAATGATAGATTATTCCAAACCGCCGCATCAAAATGGAAATCCTGTTGCATGGTACTCAATATTTCAAACCAAGCAGCGAACAATGTATAATCAATGGTAAAGCCTGCTCCCAGATCAATGGTTCCACTAAGTAAATTTAGAAACTGTTGAATAGCGGGCCCAGCAGGAGGAGGGATCAATCCCGCAATAGCGGAAAGAAGCTGAATGACATCAATTTCCAGTGTAACCCAAGTACAGTCTCCTGCCGCATATAAATCTTTATTGCATTCATCTATAACATCTAACCAATCTTCCGTTTCAACATACGGCAAAGTAATACTGCCGCTTAATCCAATTCCAAAAAGATTATTGAAAGTAATGGGCAGAATAGTATCATGACAAATTTGAATCGGGGGGAAAGAAGTTGCGCTAAAACATGGATAACTAAACACCCCTGTAATACTATTTAGCTCAATAATTGCCGTTGTATCAAGAGGAACATTTACGTTAATAATTGGGAATGACGTACACCCAAATACACATATTGTTGCATCAACATCCAATTGAAATCCAAAGTTTAAATACAAGCCAATAATCCCGGCAGTCGGGAAATGTGTATCCAACTTCCACCCATTATTCACAGTATAGGAAGACTCAATGCTAAGTTCCTCTCCAGGACAAAAAGTATTATCGTCGGGCACCTCCATATCAATAGTTACCGGATAATCAACATCCACACTACCGGTAGTGAAACCAGAAATGATAAAATCGGAACCAATTTTAAACCATGAATCAATATCTATCTCTGCCCCAAACTGGCCACCCAAAATATTTACTATATCTCCAACCGTAATTGCTGTATCAAACTCAATATCGAAAAGATTAATATTCATATTGATATTCCAGGGGCTACCATTTGGCCCCCACATATTCTGATTCTGTGTTGACCAATCAATATCGTGAGAAATAATATGAGTTTGAGCCTGCATTCTTTCTGAAAAAAGAAAAGTTCCAAGCATGAGCACCAGCAGATAAGCGTAAATTCTCTTCATAGGCTTTGCTTAGAATTGAACAGTTAATAAACTCTCTTTTAACACATTGAATAATATCTGTTTCGCCAATACAGGGTAATTTGCATTAATCCAAATGGCTTTGGTATGATCGCCCGTAAGCAACATCATCCTTTCATATTCAACTTCTTTTCCATCAGAATTCAAAGTGAAAGCGATGACAAAAAAATCAGCTTCTTTGTCATCATTCGTAAGCACTTTAGAGTGTTCAATCAAACGAGCATTTTGCTTCAGAAGCTCTTCTTCCGTTAAAGAAGCAGCAATATATGAGTATAGAACCTTTTCATAAATCTGCACCTGAATGGTTGACGCAGCACCCTGATGAATAAAACCCTGCTTTTCATTTTGCACGAAAGGCAGAAAATATGCCGGAGGACTTAGCTTAACGCCATCCCCAAAATCAAATGCCTCATTTGTAAACTGATATGAAGTATCGACTAACATTTCAACATCGCCATTCTGCGCAATTGAAGAAAAGTAACTGATACTTAGCAGAAAAACAAATAATATTCTTCCAATTAACCCCATAGTAATAAATCAAATATTCACCTCTGCAACAAATATACATAATATTATATCACATATCAAAAAAAATTTACCAAAGCTTTACATAATATAAACCGATCATATTACTGATATCGAATTTAACAATATAAATTAAGCAAGTCTTAACAATTTTGATGTCGGGAGGGCTTTTTTTCGTCGTATCTTTGTTTAGTCTAATTCTAAATAAGAACAGAAATGAAAAAAAATATACTTCTTTTGACTTTGTCACTTTTCCTCTTCAGCGGGGCAAAAGGGCAATATGTAATTAATTTCAGTGACCCTGCAACCTATCAGGTAAATTGCGGGGATGTTGTGCCATCACAATGGACAGTGAAAGATAAAACGTGCGAACTCTCATTACCACCAATGGTGCTTAATAACACTTCATCTCTCAATATCTACTTCAGCATTAAAATTAACCAAAGCGGAAATCTAGAATCTTCAGATGAGTTTATGATAATGCATAAAGTAAATGAAAATGGGTCGTGGATAATTGACACCATTGTTCAAGGAACAAACAGTAATAATGTTCGACTTATTAATGATTCCATAAGCATTACTTCAGCGGATACGATCTATTTTAAAGCACTTGCACATACGAATGCTTCTAATGAGTTTTGGGCCATTAAATCAGGTGACATTTCTATTTCAAATGTAACTCCACTTTATTTCCCTTTGCCTATTGAATTATTAAGCTTTGATGCAGAATATAATGAAGAGTATTCAACAGTAGACATCAATTGGGCAACCCTAACAGAAACCAACAATGATTATTTCACCATTGAGCGCTCATTGAACGGACTAGATTTTGAAGCAATAAGCATTATTGATGGTGCTGGAAACAGCAATAGCACGTTGAACTATGAATACACAGATTTTGATGCAACTGCTACTGTAACGTATTACAGATTAAGGCAAACCGATTATGACGGACAAACCTCAGTTTCTGATATCGTTAGTGTTCAAGCCGATGAGTCTGGTTTATCTCCGCAAATTTCTGGAGTTAATTCGCAGAATGGAGAAATTCTTCTTAGCGTTTATATCCCTAAAGAACAAAATATTGGGATTGAAATAGTAGACCTGAGTGGTAAAGTTATAGTAAGTGACCAGAAAATGCTCTACGAGGGCATGCACACCTTAAACTATAATTCAGGGAGTGATATTGGAGGAAACATCATTTTCATACGAATTCTCAATGAATTCTCAGGCAGTGTAAATAAAAAAGTATTCGTTAATACCTAAGATTTCTTTTTCATAAATAGTGATGCCTTGAAAACCCTAGTTATTTGTCAACATGGCTCGACAAATTCTAGGGTTTTTCATTTTAAACTAAATCATTGCTTCTCTGTAAATAATTCTCCACGATTTCCAAAATCTTGTATGATTTTTAATTAGAATACGTACATGGTTTCTATCACACTTTTTTTTTATCTTCGCTAAAAAATATAATGGATCCACGCCCTCTGGCTGAAATATTACGTCCTCAAGACCCTTCTGAATATATAGGGCAAAAGAAATTAATGGGAGAAGGCCAGGTCTTACGATTAATGATTGAGGGTGGGAAAATATCATCTATGATATTGTGGGGACCTCCAGGAGTTGGCAAAACAAGCCTTGCAAATTTAATCGCCAATTACCTCAATAAGCCATTTCATCAACTAAGTGCAATTTCATCTGGGGTAAAAGACATCAGAGAAGTTATTCTCAAAGCCAAAGGAGAAAGCAACCCCATTTTATTTATTGATGAAATTCATCGTTTTAGTAAATCACAACAAGATTCGCTTCTTGGAGCAGTAGAACAGGGTGTTGTTACCCTTATTGGAGCCACAACCGAAAATCCATCATTCGAAGTCATCAGTGCCCTACTCTCCCGCTGCCAAGTATATGTTTTAGAGGAGCTAAGCAAATCAGAGCTAGACCAATTATGCAACAGAGCAATACAATATTACTCAAAGCACAATATTGAACTCAAAATCGAAGAAAATGATGCGCTCTATCGTTTCTCAGGTGGAGATGCCAGAAAATTATACAATGCTATTGATTTAATGGTAAATAACTGCACTATTGAAGGGAAATGCAATATTAAAAATGAGAGTCTTGGCAAGATTATTCAAGAAAATATGGCCCGATTTGATAAAAGCGGTGAAATGCATTACGACATCGCCTCAGCTTTCATTAAATCCATGCGAAACAGCGATCCAAATGCATCACTTTACTGGATGGCTCGATTAATTGAAGGAGGGGAAAAGCCTGAATTCATAGCCCGTCGCATGCTTATTCTTGCAGCAGAAGACATTGGTCTTGCCAATCCAAATGCTTTATTACTAGCCAATACAGCTTTTGACGCGATTCATAAAATAGGTTGGCCCGAAGCGAGAATAATTCTTGGCGAGTGTGCAGTATATCTAGCTAGTTCTCCAAAAAGCAATTCAGCTTATAGTGGTATTGATGCAGCACTGGCAGAAGTTAGAAAAAGTGGTGATTTACCCGTTCCGCTACATTTGCGTAATGCCCCTAGTAAACTCATGAAAGATCTGAATTATGGCAAAGATTATAAATATGCCCATAGTTTTGATGGAAATTTCACCATACAGGAATGCTTACCAGATAAAATAAATAATTTGAAACTGTATGACCCTGGGAATAATTCACGAGAGAATGAAACCAGAAAACAGTTGAAAAAGTGGTGGGGAGATAAATATGGCTACTAAAATCAAATTCAAGAATCTACCAACGATAAGCATTATATTCATTATGCTTTTCACCATGGGTTTCAAATTTGGAACAAACTCATGGAATAAAAGAGTAATTGAGTGGGATGTTATTTCATACTACTCCTATTTGCCTGCTACATTTATCTATAACGATATTTCTCTTTCTTTCATTGAAAATGGAGAAGAAGATTACTCTAAAAAATTCTGGCCTAGACAATTAGAAAATGGAAACTACATTATTAAAACAAGCATGGGAATGTCAATAATGTATGCACCCTTTTTCTTCATTGCCCATGCCTATGAAAATCTCACCGGTCATGTTGCAGACGGATACTCCGCAGCTTATAAAACGGCCATTTCATTCGGCACTCTATTTTATCTTTTGCTGGGGCTATTATTAACCAAAAAATTACTTCAAAAATTCTTCCCGCCAATAGTCACCGCAATCACAATCATGCTAATCTATTTTGCAACAAATTTATTCTATTATGCGACTATTGAACCCGGAATGTCGCATGCTTACAGTTTTGCACTAATCGCAGCATTTATATTTTTCTGCGATAAATGGTTGACCACTCAAAAAATGAAGCATTCCATATTTCTAGGATTATTAACAGGCATTATAACCTTAATTCGCCCAAGCAACGTTCTCATTGTTTTGCTCATCCCTTTATGGGGTATTGCAAGTATAAGCGACTTCAAAAAACGAATGCAATTACTACTTAAACAATGGCCTGTCATAGGGCTAATGACTATAATGACACTTCTTGTCTGGCTGCCTCAAATGCTGTATTGGAAAAGTCAAACCGGACATTTCTTTTTTAATTCATACGACGAAGAATTCTTTTTTGGAAACTTTAATATTCATAAAGCTCTCTTCGGATTTAGAAAAGGATGGCTCATCTATACCCCAATAATGATCTTAGCAATATTGGGAATTTTTATCAGCAAAAAACAATTCAAAAACTACAGACTTTCCTATATTATATTTCTCCCCATTTTTATATATGTCACCTATTCATGGTGGTGTTGGTGGTATGGCGGCAGCTACAGCAGCAGACCCATGGTTGATATTTATGCCTTAATGGCTATTCCTCTAGCTGGTTTCTTAGATATCCTCTATCAAAAAAGAAAATATTTCAGAATTGCCTTTTTTACAATTTTCATAGTTTTTACTGCTCATGGATATTTTCAAACCATTCAATTTATTCGCGGAGCAATTCACTGGGATTCAATGACTCGTGAAGCATATTTCGAGTCCTTTCTTCGGATATATCCAACTCAAAATTATTATTTCTTACTTCAACCCCCAGATTATGAAAATGCAATCTTAGGAAATGAAGAGGACTTTTCCACTCCTGAAACAAGCACAAGTTTTTCTGATACTGACTATTATTTCATGAAAGAAAACTTAGTTTCTGACCAACTGGTTTATTACAATCTTGTCAATATAATTATGCCCGATACTGTCTTTAATCCACTGGTTAAAGTAAATATAGTTCCAGACAGCGAAAATAAGTTCAAAGATGAAACTTTTTTAATTATTGCTATTTATAAAGACAATGAATTTATGTGGGCAAACAGCCTCCCATTGAAAGCTGCATCGAAAAACTCCAGCGCCAATATCTATGACGAAACCGAAATTCCACTAAGTAATTTTGGCGACAAGAACCTCAATATCAAAGTATTCCTAAACAGTCCAAACAAAGATAATATCCATTGCAGTAAAATTGAAGTCATAATTGAAGGAGTAGCCAATTATATAAAAGAAAATTAGCCTTTCTTTTCATCAATATTTACCAATCGATCAACCAAATAAATTGGTCTACGCTTTATTTCATCAAAAATTAATGCAATATATCGGCCTAAAATTCCCAGAATTAAAAACTGCACTGCCGCAATAAAACTAATGAGTAAAACTATTGTTGTATAACCCGATACAGGCTTATTCACAAAATACATCACTAAAGAGTACCCGCCAAAAGCCATGCTGAAAACAATCATTATTAGCCCAACATACCAACTCAAAACCAAAGGAAAATTGCTATTGGCCATCAACGAGTTCACAGAAAAATTTTGTAGCTTTCTGTAAGTATATTTAGATTTCCCTGATTTACGCTCACCTGCATTATAAGGCAATAAGGCAACCTTAAAACCTAAACTTTGTATATATCCTCTAATAAATCGATTTCTTTCTCTGAAATCGTGCTTCAATACAACAGATATGCGATTCGATATCAGAAAAAAATCAGACACATTATTGGTGTATTTAACTGAATTATTATTACTCAGATGTCGGTAAAAAGCCTTATGCAAAATATTTCTAAGAATACTATTTCTATTGTTTAATCGCTGCATCAAAACAATATCATGGCCCTCTTCAAAGCTCTCGAACATTCTTTTCAGCTCAGAAACAGGATGTTGTAAATCAGCATCCATACAAATTATGGCTTCTGCATCTGCAAAATCAATTCCGGCAATCATTGCCGCCTCATGACCATAGTTTCTGGAGAAATGAATAGCTTTACAGATATTGGGGTTTTCATTACAGATACTATCAATAATAGACTTACTACCATCAGAGCTCCCATCATTTACAAAAATTACATCCAATTCCTGCTTATTTACTGGACAATTCTGCAGCAATTCGTCAAAAATCACATTCAAATTGTCAACTTCATTAAAAACCGATATTACAATTGCAAGACGCTTCATTGCATTTTTTGATAAAAATACAAATTAAACCCAATATCAATATTATAGACGATAAATTACCATGCATTTAGCAATTAGGCTTGCAACGAAATATTCTGTATTTTTGTCTTTGTAAAAAGCGAATTATGCGTTCTATTATAAAAACAGGTTTTGTCCTATTTCTGATATTCTTCACGTTGAGTTCCTGTCGAAAGGATCCTTCATGGGATGTATCTCTTAAAACCCCATTGTTCAATGCAAGCCTTGGCATTGAAGATTTAGTAGGTGACACAATGATTCAAATCAACCCCGACAGTTCTGTTACGGTTGTATTTGATAAAGAACTATTTTCTTTGTCTGCAGACTCAATTGTTAGCGTTCCCGATTCACTTTATTATACTCACTTTATAATTCCAATCGGTATTTTAGCCCCTCCAGGTGCACTTGTTTTGCAAAAAACCGAATCCAAATATTATGATATGGATGGAGCTCAACTCACGGAAATGAAAGTTAAAAGCGGGAAATTGGTTATCAGAGCATACAATTATGTTGGAGACGATGCATTTATTGAATACAGCTTAGACAATTCAAGCCTAAATGGTAGCCCAGTCAAAGTAAGTGGGTTAATTCCCAGCTTTAATAATACTGGAAATTTTCTTTACGATGAATACGATGTCTCTGGCATGACCCTTAACCTTAGAGGTTCATATTTACATTGCAATTCCCTCACATCAACCATAAAGGTGTATGCCAATCCATACGCTACAAATCCAGTACAAATAAATTACGGAGACAGCATTGATATTTTGGTTGAGTTTCAAGACATCGTTCTTGATTACGCTCGTGGATATTTCGGGCAACATGCCTTTGATGAAAACGATGTGAGTGATTTCGATATTTTTGGAGACCTTGATATCGAATCCATCGATCTCGAAAACATAGACATGAGTGTTGAAATTGAAAACAGCATAGGTGCCGACGCCAGCTTTCAGCTTACACATCTTGATGGCTATGGGCAATCTACTGTCTCGCTCGTTAGCAATTGGGTTGGTAAAACCATTAATCTTACCAGAGCCATTGAAAACCCGCCATATAGCGGCAATATAACACCATCAACACTTCTTATGGATTTCAGTGGTGATAATGTAGAAGATTTCATCGAAAATATGCCAAGTTCACTTGCTTATGGAATGAAAGGGGAAATAAATCCACTAGGCAATATCAGCTCGGGCAACGACTTTGTGTATTTCGGCAAGGGCTTCAAAGCAATTGCACATATGGAAATTCCTTTAAACCTAGCCTTTTCCAATCTCACCATGAGGGATACCATTGAATACGAACTTAACCGTAACGAAAGTTACATTTCTGAGTCAATACTATACCTAGATGTCAGCAACGGTTTCCCCTTAAGTGCATCCTTCAAGATTTATTTACTGGATAATAACAACACCGCTATTGACAGTATCACTCCAGATAACATTATATCCGCTGCGCCAGTCGATGGTAGCGGCAGGGTAACAGAACCAATAATATCTCACTTGGAAATCTACCTAAACACTTCCCAAACCCAAAATCTCTATGATGCTGAAAAGGCTGTTATAGAGGCCGTTTTTAACACAGGAAATTCAGGCCAAAAAGTGCGTTTCTATTCTGACTATAAATTGCTTTTCTCTGTTTCCGGATTATTTGACTATCACATCAACTCATGAAAAAGTTCCTACTGATTTTACTGATTTTCCCTTTCACCATAATGGCACAGGACTTCGAAAAGAAAATATGGTCGATAAAATCATTTTCAATGGTGGAAAGTCGTACCCTACTTAATGATTTCTCCCTCGATTTCTACACCGGTGAATTTTTAGATTCTACAAGCAAATTGGCTGCCCTTAACAACCTGAATGCCAAAAATAATATTGGATATCATACGATGAATTCTTTTCAATTCGGCTATATTAAAACCGAAAAAAAAATAGGCCCATATATTTCAACTTCTCATCAAAAAATGATGGGCATCGAATTTTCCAAAGATCTTTTTGAATTGGCTTTTGTAGGCAATAAATCCTTTTCGGGCAGAGATATTGACTTGACTCCCACAAACTTACAGCTATATGAGTTTATTGACATCAGAGGTGGAATACTGTGGAAAATAAACGACAAGCTAACAATTAATGCTTCAGCCGGACCTGCTTTTGGATTAAACTATCAGAATATTAGCAGTACCCAACTACAAATGTACACTAGCGAAATCACAGACAGTATTGCTCTGGATTATAATCTCAGCTATAGTCGCACGCCATCCTATCCAATAATAAAAGGATTTGGCTTCTCTGCCGGAATTGGTGCAGAAGGGGTTTTTTCTGGAATACAATGGCAGGCATCTGTAAGCAATCTTGGATTAATCTGGTATAATGATCGCAGCGTTAATACTAAAAAGGACAGTTTAATCGAGTTTGATGGATTTGAACTCAATGAACTCAGCGACATAAGCAGCGATATCGACAATGAAATACATCGCATCGAAAACGCTTTTTCATTAGCTGGAGACACCGCTAAAATTAAATGCAACTTGCCTTTCAAAGCAAATATTTCTTTGCAAAAAGAATTTCAGGCTTTTAAAATAGACATATCTGCATTATACATTGATGTTCCCGGGTTTATCCCTTATGTTTCACTGTCTCCATCAAAAAAAGTGTATAAGTCTATTGCCATAAGTCTCCCTTTAAAATATGGTGGGTTTGGAGGGTTCAATGCTGGGCTGGGCATAGAAGGTGTTCTGAAAGATAATATTCATTTCAAGATATCATCTCCAGCCTTACTTTCGGCACTTGGAGTGAATAAAGTTTTATCGTATGGTGTTTACGCCGGTATTTATTTCAAATTCTCAAAAAATGAAAGTAGTTTTTAGCATATCTCTTCTGTTCATACTCGGTTTATCATTTGCACAAAATTCGTCCTTTATCAGAACTTATGGAGGCAGTGATTTTAACTATGGGAAAGGCATACTTGCACTTCCCGATACCAGCTATATCATTTGTGGAAACAGAAGCGTTGGAGGAAGTAACGGAAGTATTTGGCTTTTCCGAGTTGATTCAGCCGGAGCTTTCATTTGGGAAAAATATATCAATACTTACGATATTGCAACGGTAGAAGATATTACCTGGTTCAATGATACCTCTTTTCTTATTTGCGGAACCGTTCTATTAAACTCTGATTATCAGATTTATGCCGCAAAATATAGCATCGATGGTGAACAACTCTGGGAGAAAGTATTGGGTACTCCTTCTTGGGATTTTGGAAAATCATTAGTCTCAGACTTGGCCTCCAATGTTTGGGTTACTGGTTATTCATTCCCATACGATACGTTCAACACCGATGCTGTTATTTATAAATTATCTGGCAATAACGGCGATTCACTCATGTACGTCCGATTGGATTTTGCATATACAGACAAAGGAACATATATCGACACATTGGCAAGTTCACTCGTATTAACAGCACAAAGCACTGATATAAATAACGATTCATGCATTAGCACCGTATTGTATATGGATAAATTGCTCAATGTAAAATGGTCAATTCCTTTTGGCAGCGATAGTGTTGATTATTATTTGAGATGTACAGGAGAAGACTCATACCATAGACTCTGGGTTGGCGGGGGCTATAAAAACGACACATCATCACATGAATCATACTACTTTGCATGTCTTGATACCAGCGGATTTGTAATCTTCGACAGAGCCGGTGGTTATTATGGCAGTTTATATGTAAACAGAATGGCTATCAATGATAAATCTGTTGTATATACTTTAGGTCCTACCCTAGACGGCTATTTAAGCTTTGGCAATAGTGATTATGGGCTTGTTATCGACAGCTCGGGATATGGGGGCATCGCATATTACGGTGAAGTACAAAACGATTATGGAGAAGATGTGGCATTGGCAACTGATGGTGGGCTTGTAATGATTGGTTCAACTGAAAATTATACCAGCAATGTTACAAGTATTTTACTCATTAAACTAGATTCTACGCATACTTACAACGATGGCGATCATATTCATTATGCTCATATTGATGAAAATAATTTTGGAAATGAAATTTCAGCCTTTCCAAATCCATCCCGAGATAGATTCTTCATTCACACAAAGGTGAATTATTCTCATTTCATTATCAGTAATATATATGGTCAAACCATACGCGAAGGGGATGAAATTTCAAATAGCGAAATAGATCTTAGCAATGAAGCCAATGGGCTCTACTTCCTTTCTCTTATAAGCAAAGAGAAAATTCACACAATTAAACTACTTTTGCAAAAGTAATTTCACGACTATGACTAAGAAAAAGATTCTAATATACGCCGGCAGTGTTCTGGCAATCACAGCGATTGTTTTTCTACTAATTCGCATGAAAGCGCCTGATAACCATGGCGGAGTTAAAACCCGAGTATTTGTTGAAGACACCTCCACTGTAACATTCTGGGTTACTGGAGATGCAATGATGCATATGCCTCAATACAGTGCCGCTATAAATCCCGAAACTGGCAGCCCTGAATTCGATTCATGCTATACTTATATCAGACCTATTTTAAGCGAAGCAGATGTTAGAATTGTAAATTTCGAAACCACATTAGCCGGGCCAAAATATACAGGATATCCCAGATTCAGTGCACCAAACGTATATGCCGATGCCATTGTAAGAGCTGGCTTCAACTTCTTTGTTATGGCCAATAATCATGCTTGCGACCGTGGGGCAAAAGGCTTTGAAGGGACCCTGAGTTTTGCCGACAGTGCAAAAATTTGGCACACTGGTACTTTTAGAAGCAAAGAAGAGAGAGACCAATTATATCCGCTCATTTTCGAAGTAAATGGCTGGAAAATTGCCATGCTCAATGCTACTTATGCCACCAACAAAATAGATGCTCCTGATCCATATCTTGTTAATTATATCGACACCAATGAAATAAAGGATGATATTGCGAAAGCCAAAGCTCAAAAACCAGATGCAATATTAATGTCTATACATTGGGGAGAAGAATATCAGCACAAACCCAATGCAAATCAAAAAGAAGTGGCAGATTTTCTACTTCGCGAAGGAGTTGATGTGATAATTGGAAGTCATCCTCATATTGTGCAGCCTATTGAATTAATGGATGCACCTGGATCATTTAAAGACAGACTCGTTATTTGGTCATTAGGAAATTTTATTTCCAACCAGAAAGATCAGTTTACCGATGCAGGTCTAATGGTAGGTTTTACTTTGAAAAAAAGCAGGTACGGCAGACCGGAAATAGCAAATATTCAATATCTTCCTTTTTACCGATATAAAAGCAGTAAGAGACCAGGCTATTTTCTGATGCCAGCGATTTATACAGAAAAACACTTGAACACCTTAATTCCTGGAAAAGAAGATCAGGATGATTTCAAAGAAGTTATCGCAAACACTCGCAGTAAAATGCCAGATGATTTTCGTATTTCCGAGTACGGTGCAGAGTAATTACTCCACTACAACAGAAATAACCTGAACAGCATTTTCAGCATCCAATCGGATATAGTAAAAGCCTGCCTTCAAGTCTTCAACGCCAATTGTAAACTGAGTGTCATTCACCTCTTCAACACGAATCACTCTACCTGCAATATCAAGAACTGAAAAATGCATCACCGTTTCAGAGGATTCAATATTAACAATTTCGGATGCAGGATTAGGATATGCCTGAACAGGAAAAACATCATTCTGCAAAATTGAGCTTAAGCAGGGGCTACTACAATACGTGATTCCAGTTCCAATAAACCCACTATTTATATCAATTGTACCTGGATTACTATTGTCACAAAACATATATGTTCCATCCATATAACCATAATTGGCAGTATTTTGACCAATACAAAAAGACCCGTAACCCAGTAATGTATCCAAATTCTGAAAATTCATTTGAATGGTTACAATGCTATTATTAGTCCATACTGCATCATGACTAAGAGAATCTCCATTAGTGCAATTATTGGCTACGGTAAAGTTTGATTCATTAAAAAAAGCATGAGCATTGGTAAAATCATGAGAAATATTCATAGTTCCCTGATTATTTAGATCCGCATTATTATACATATCTGCTGCGTTAAGAGTTCCAATATTTACTGCAAGAGAGTCGTTGAAGAAATTATCTAAATCTGCAGTTTGATTATTGGTAAAAGAGCTTTCATTTAAAAAATTCACAGCATCTACATACCAATTATTGATCATAGTTCCACCATTGAAGAAATCTTCTGCAATAACAGAACCGTCGTTGGTGAAATCTACGCCCACATACAAACTATCAAGGCCATTCATGGTTCCACTATTGGAAAGCGTACCACCAGTAGCTAAGAGTTTGGAAAAAGTAAAAGTTCCTTGTATATCTAATAATGCAAACCCCGTCAACCATAATCCATGGCCACTTCCTGATTCTACCAATGATCCACTACTGTTAATAGTGATACCACCTGAGCTCAATAAATAATCTGAAGCAAGTGTAACATCGTGATTAATGGTAATGGTATATCCATCAGTTGGAATACACGTACAATCCCATGTAGTAGGCATAAAAAAACTACCATTGGTAATTGAGTTTGCAGTTTGAGAAAATGCATTTACTGAGAATAATGCAAGGAATAGAAGAACAAGAGTATTTTTCATTGTAGGTGTCTTTTGTTTAGTTCAAAGATAAAAATTATTTGTTAAAAGCACGACACTCAAATTGTCAAATATTATAAATCCTCGCTTTAAGAAACAAAATCAATTCTTAAAAACTTGGACTATGTACTGAACGATATTGCTTCTTGTTTACATTCATATTCTTTGGATATTTAATTGAATATGAAAGCGTTAAAGCTTTAGTTTCGCCTGCGCCTATGGTTAAGACCCAAGTAAGTATGCCACTAAGTTCATCATGTGTGGCTCCAGAGATTTCAAGAATATCTACATCTATATCGTTATTCTGAGAAACCGGAACCTGATCCTGAACGGTAATTTTCACAGGAGCTTCTCTGTTATTTCTTATAATGATTTCATACATAAACGTTTCCTTTATGGATCCTCCAACAACTTGTCTCTTAGAATCTTCCATTTTTTGGGTTCTCTTCACCACAATTTTACTGTCACGACCCAAAGAAACACTCATTGTATCAGCTACGGTTGCGGTATTAATTAGTGTTTGCCCAATATACGTTCCTCCAAAGTAAACTGCAGCATTACCACTTACCAGATTAAGCTGACTCCAATTGGTAAATCGAGCTAAAAGAAATGCTTCGCGATCAATTTTTGGAACGCAATAACTTTCGTAGGTAGCAGGTAAGTCAAACTCATTCACATCAACCGTATAAGTTTTTGAATCGGAAAGTATCGTATATGGTGTTTCTATTACAAACTCAGCAGCCAATTCCTCCACCTGAACTATTTCATATCCAGCAGGGCCATTACCTTCTTTATCCTCATCAATTGTTATTCTTTGATTCCGATCAAGTTCATTAGAAACAGTGTACTCATTCACATCACCGGCATAATTTAAAGACCATTTTGTAAGAATTGGCTTTGACGCACTTTTACCCGGTTCTGCAGTACTTAATTTAAGCTTGACATCACTCCAGTCTACCCCACTATTATTAAATAAATTTGCACGATAGATTAAATGTACAGGGTGGGCAACACTTTGAACACGAAGATCGTATTTTGGGGCCCAACCGCAGCCATACACCATATAAGAAATACTAAAACTCAATTTCCCTGATCGAGGAGAAACAAGGCTAATTTCAATTTCAGAAGAAGGTGGGTTATATTGAGCATTCAATTCCGACAACTGATTGCTAATGCGGTTTTTCTGCTCATTAATTTTAACTTCCCGCTTATTTATATTAAATATTTGTTCATTAATTTCATTACTTCTAGCCCTGAAGAAATCGGCTGAACGTTCAATTTCACCAACCAAAACACCATTTTCAGTTCCACCAATCGACTGGTTTTTAAACAGAAGATCTTTCTCCTTCACAAAAGTTTCCCTCTGCATCTGAATTAAAATAAGCTCATCACTAAGCATTTCAAGCGAATCTTTTAGGCTTTTAATTTTAGCATTGTCAGATTTTCCACTCAAATAATTGGTTCGGTTTGAAACACTCAATATTGTCACATCAACAGGGTCAACAGAAACCTGAATACTTTTAGAATCAAGCACTGGGCTTAATCCTGTAAATAATATCGTTGACTTCCCTTTGCTTACATCTACCTGAACTACAGAATGAATTTCCGCACCAGTTGGGTAAACCGTTACAGCATCAACAACAGGCTCTTTTGACTTGTTTTGCGCAAATAAAGACGCATTTACCAATATCACACAGAAAAATACAAGATGTCTCATAGAATTGTTTATTAGGCATCTAATTTACAATATTTATCAATAGAACAAAAAAAAGGCTATTTCAAAAGAAACAGCCTTTTCAGAAATGCGATAATACTTTACTCTTTAATGCCGAGTTTTTCTTTAACAAATGGCATGATATCATCTGAATCCTCATAATAAATCAAAGTACCAACACCTGTATCGAAAATATAGGTATATCCTTTTTCCTTTGCCACAGCATCAATTGCACCTTTAGCTTTATCAATAAGTGGTTGGATTAATTCGGATTCTTTTTCAGTTAGTAATGTTTGAGCCTGAGATTGAAAATCAGTAATTCTATTCTGCAAATCAATCAATTCCTGTTGCTTAGACTTTTTGACTGGCTCCAAATAAGTAGCTTCATTGGCCAAAAATTCCTGATACTTGGTTTCGAATTCAGTACTCATTACAATCAATTGGCTTTCAAGGCCTTTTGCATAATTCTCAAGCTGAGTCTGAGCAGTATCACGACCTGGCATCATTTCCATTAAATCATTTGAGTTGATATGTCCCAGTTTAATTTTCCCTTGTGCAAATGCAGGACTTGACACTGAAACCATTAGAAACAGAGCAATGCTGTAAAAAACAATTTTTTTCATATTAGCGTTATTTATTAAGTGGCAAAATTAAGAAATTTATTCATTCGAAACACCACCGGGTGATAATCCCATACTTTCCAAGACTTCATCACTTTTATCAAACTTGGGATTTGTATAGATCATTGACATAGAGCCACTTTTATCGAAAATAATAGCATAAGCACCATCTTCTGCAATTTGCTCAACGGCATTAAAAACTTTATCCTGAATAGGCTTAAGTAGTTCCTGACGTTTTTTCACAAGATCACCTTCAGTACCAAAATATTTTTTCTGAAGAGATTTGGCTTCTTTTTCTTTGGCAATAATTTCGTCCTGTCTTTTCACTTTCGCATCCTCAGGCAATAAAAATGCTTCAGACTGAAATGCTTTATAAAGGCTATCAATTTCTTTAAACTTAATTTCAAGTTCAGCCTGCCATTCCATACTCATTTCATCCAATGATGTTTGAGCAGCCTGATATTCAGGAATATTATCCAAAATATACTTGGTGTCGACGAAAGCAAATTTTTGGGCTTGCAAAGCAAATGAAAGACCCAAAAAAGCAATTAATAACAAAATTCTAGTTTTCATATTGTGTTTCCTCCTATTTATTTTTTAGTCAATTGACGAGTTAATTGAAAAATGGAACTGGCCAACATAGGGTTGTTGTATCCCCGGTATCTCATCAAAAGGTATGCCATAATCCAATCCAAGCAAGCCAAACATTGGGAGATATATTCTAACTCCGATACCAGCGCTTCGCTTCACATTAAAAGGCTCATACTCTTTAAAGCCAGCCCAGGTGTTTCCTGCTTCCAAAAAGCCCAACATATAAATTGTAGCCATAGGATTGGTTGAAAGCGGATAGCGCAATTCAAAAGTATATTTACTGTAAATCGTACCACCAACAGTTGCGTTATTTGCATCGCGAGCCGTTAAAACAGAATTGTCATATCCACGCATTCCTATTATTTCACGACCATCAAGGGCAAATCCTGATAGTCCATCTCCTCCAAGATAGAATCTTTCAAAAGGAGAAATCCCAATATCGCGGTTATACAATCCCAAAAATCCCATTTTAGCTCTTGACATAAACACAAGGTCTCCAGCAAGTTTTGTATACCAAGTCATATTAAACTTCCACTTATGATATTCTAACCATTTGTATTTATCTTCATCCGACATGGTCGTATAATCATTGTTATTAAACAATGAATAGGGTGGAGTAAAATTCGCCATCAACGTAACCTCAGAACCAGTTTTCGGATATATCGGTGCATCAATAGAATTTCGTGTCAAAGTAAATCCAAGATTGAGATTATTTGAATTTCCCGTTGTAAAAGAATATGCCGAGTAATAATCATCGAGCATATAATGCTGATATGACACTGTGGTGTAGAACATGAAGAAATCATCGGGCCATTTCAATCTGCGACCTAGACCAACAGTAACACCGGTAATTTTTATCTCTTCTCTCGAGAGCAATGTGCCATACTCATTGTATGTGCCATCATCTTTTTTTGTAATACCGTTGGTTTGCACTGAATTATATACAGACACGCTAAAAGCATTTGGCTTTTTACCACCAAGCCATGGCTCGGTAAACGACATATTATAAGACTGATAATAAAGTCCGTTGGACTGTGCACGAAGACTAAGTTTTTGCCCATCACCAGTTGGCAATGGGCGCCAGCTTCCTTTTTTAAATATATTCCTCAATGAGAAATTATTAAATGAAACCCCTAATGTACCCACAAGACGACCAAGGCCCCATCCACCAGAGAGTTCTAGCTGATCTGTAGATGTTTCTTCCACAACATACTCAATATCTACAGTTCCATCAGCAGGATTTGGCACTGGAATAACATTCAATGCTTCTGGATTAAAATAACGCATCTGCGCAAGTTCTCGCTGAGTTCTGATAATATCACTCCTGCGGAAAAGCTGTCCAGGCTTAGTACGAATCTCACGCATTATAACATGGTCGTTTGTACGCGTATTTCCAGAAACCGAAACTTTATTAATTGTAGCCTGTTTACCTTCGTAAATCTGCATTTCCATGTCGATAGTATCGTTGGTTACCGTCAACTCTATAGGAGTAACACTAAAAAACAGGTAGCCGTCATCCATATATAATGATGTAATATCTCGACCATTCATATTCATGTACAAATTGCTTTCAAGAAGACGTTGGTTGTAAATATCGCCTTTCTGAATTCCCAAAATCTCTCCCAATTGCTTATCACTATATTTAGAATTTCCAACCCAATGAATATTTCCGAAATAATATTTCTGACCTTCATCAATATTAAGAGCAATTCCCATTGTCTTATCGTCAATATTATAGGTAGAATCGCTAACAATTACAGCATCCCTATATCCCAGCTCGTTATACATAGCAATCACAGACTGCTTGTCTTTTTCATATTCAGAATTGGTAAATTTTGATGCTTTAAATACACGGTATATTTTTTTTCTCTTGGTTTCTTTCATGGAACGCATAATCTTAGCGTCTTCCACAGCTTCATTACCCGCAATGCTTATTTCACCGATTTTCACTTTTTTGCCTTTATCGATTACAAAATCAAGTATCATCTGATTCCCTTTAGCAGTATCTAAACGCTGCACAACATCAACTTTCGCATTTAAAAACCCTTTATCTACGAAATGGCTGCGAATAAGACGTTTGGCAGTCATAATGGTATTTTCTGAAACCACATCACCACGAGCCAATCCGATCTTTTCCTTTAGGTTATCTGCCTCATTACGATTTACTCCGGTAAAACTAAATTTAGAGAGTACAGGTCTTTCCTGAAGATAAATATCGAGATATATAAAATCACCCTGAACAGCGGTAACACTAATTTCTACCTCTTCAAACAGACCCTGCTTGAAAATCTTCTCAATAGCAGAACTCAATTCATCGCCTGGAATTTTAATTTTTTGTCCCACACTAAGTCCCGAAAGCATAATAACAATATCACTATTTTGAAGATATTGCACGCCGCTAACACTTATAGCCGCAATCTCATAGGTTCGAGGATTTTTGTAGTCAATATTTATTATTTTGTCTTTAGTTCCTTGAGCAAATATAAGTGCAGGAAGCAGTGAGAAAAGTAGGACGTATAGTATTCGCTTCATTATTCGGTAAAATTAGAGTTCGTAGTTAGTTGATCACCGGTAAGTCCAAAGCGACGTTCCCGGTTTTGATACTGGTATATAGCCTCAAAAAAGGACTGTTCATCAAAATCGGGCCAATAGGTTTTGGTGAAGTAAAATTCGCTGTATGCAATTTGCCAAAGCAGAAAATTAGAAATTCTTTGCTCGCCCGATGTTCGTATGAGCAAATCAGGGTCGGGCATACCTGAAGTAAAGAGTGCGGTTTCAATAGTTGATTCGTCGATATCATCAACAGAGAACTTACCAATACTTACATCGGAAGAAATTTTGCGAACAGCACTCAATATTTCTCTTTTTGAGCTATAGCTCAATGCAAGAACAAGAGTTAGACCTGTATTGCCCGAAGTAGTATCGATGGTTTCCTGAAGGCTTTTCTGTGCATCTGGAGTTAAACGATCAATTTCTCCTATAGCAAGAAGCCTGACACTGTTTTCCATCAGTTCAGGGGTTTCTCGTTGAATCATATATACCAACAAGTCCATAATTGCATCTACCTCAGCTTGAGGGCGATTCCAATTTTCGCTTGAAAAGGCATAGAGGGTGAGGTATTTAACGCCAATTTTTCCGGCAGCTCTCACTACTTTTTTAACAGCTTCAGCACCAAACCGATGGCCTTCAGAGCGATCGAGCCCCTTGGCTTTAGCCCAACGACCATTTCCATCCATAATAATGGCAACATGAGCGGGTATGCTATTTTTTGATATTTGTTCTGCTGTTATCATAAAAAAGAGGGTGAAGGTTCCATCTTCATTTTCTGCCATTGTTTCTTCAACCAATTACCTTTACTGCGGTTTACACCTGGACAACTATTGCTTTTATCTTTAATTTTAAAGGTCAAAGTCATACCAGCAAATGAATACCAATCATTATTATTGGAATTTCCACGTTGATATCCGGTTTTTTCCATTTCTTGACTTACAGATGGGTCAGCAAGGTAGGCAGCTGTTGAAGTATTTTGAGAAGCCAATACTGTTGGATTTGCATAAGTAGTACTAACATCATCAATATAATCGGTAAAAGTTTTACGCAAGCCCCATTCAAAGCCCAAAACAGTAGATCCACCCAATCCGATTTTCATACCCATTCCCATAGGAATTGACAAACCGGCAAGTGAATACGGTTGACGATCGGGGTAAGCAGTGGTTCCCTGCCCTTCTGTGCCTAAAGCCTGTAAATTATACCATTCCCCGTTTAGCTCTCCCATAGGTTTAAACTTAAAAAAAGAAAATCCGGCAAAGAGGTATGGTGAAAAATTATCTTTATCGCTTCCAATTTTAAACCGATAATAGCTCAGTTCAATCTGTGTACCAATTTCCAATAATGGTGATTTGAAGGAAAGATTACGAGCTTCATTATACTTAACCTTTGCATCAGAGCTTGTAAGTGACCCATACATACCATGCAAGCGAATGGCCCATCGGTAATTAATATTGTATCGATACAATAAACCAAGTGCCGGTTGAGTCTGAGCAAAATGCATAGAAGGGTTAATATCACCAATATAATACGAACCACCCGCAAAAAATCCCAACTCGTGTTGTTGGGCTCTTGTAGGTGAAGCAGCCAAGAGCAGCAGTACTATAAGTAGGTATTTTCCTTTCATTTCTATGGCAATAACGCAATTAATGCAGGCTTAGTATATGAAACTACCCACTCTTTTAAAAGAACGGGTAGTCGATGCAAAAATATTAAAAAATAATGAAATCGCAGTAAAAGTTTAGAACTTCGGAATTGCGAAACCACCACGTGGAATTTTGTAATAAAATGTAAACTCAGCATACATGAATGAGTCCATATCTGTAGGATCTCCGCGTTGCTCTCCAGCAACTGTCTGCGAGGGCTCTAAGCCCAGTTGAGGATCAGAAAAATATGCTGCCATATCACCATTCTGTACGCGAATTTCTTCCTTGTCAAAATAAGTGGTACTTACATCATCGATATAATCGGTAAAAGTTTTTCTCATTCCATACTCAAGACCAAGAGACCATTCACGACTAATTGCATACTTAAAACCTACACCAAATGGGACTGCAATTTGAACAGGACTATATGTTTTTCGCGTTTCAACCAATCCTTGTCCTTCAGTATTAAGAGGTCTAAGATTTTGCCATGTACCATCGACATAACGACCTTGTGGATTAAACCAAAAGCCCGATACACCAATAAAAACATAAGATTCAATATTAATGTTTCTCCAACCATTAACACCACGAAGGTTATAACGGTGACCTTCACGCTGACGAGTAAGCATCCACTCAAACTGACCACCAAGCTCAACTACTGGGGTTCTAAAATTCAAGTTTCTGTTTTGGCGAATTGGTTCTTCTGTTAAAGCATCGTCTCCATGTAAATATCCAACATGAAGAACGCCTTTCACGCAGTTCTGTTTGCCTGTTCTATAGCGATATCCAATACTTCCAAGCGGACGTGTGGAAGGCCAGTCGAGGTCTTTCATACCATTAGTACCAATCTGATCGGCACCACCCAGATCACCTAGGAAATTTGTTGCGCCAAAGCCAAACATGAATTCAGCACGATCTCTTCTCCACTGCTGTGCATCAACCGATGTGCTTGAGAGAAGCAGAACAACTACAAATAAAGCCGGAATTGAAAATTTCATATTCAAAATATTATTTTCCCAAATAAAGTACAAATATAGAAAAAAATCTACATTTGGTCAAACATTTTATGAATTCTTACGATTTTTTTTTGTTTTAGTTTCGCTTGTCTTGTCCCCACATTAACTTATCCCTGATTACACCAAAAAAACCGGAATCGGCTACTTGCACAAAATTAACCTTAAATGGAGCCTTTTTTACAATTATTTCCTGATTTTTTTGAATGATACACTGGCGACTATCCATAGACAAAATAAATGAATCGGCTCTTCCATCTGGAATCAGCTTCAGCACAGCATCGTCGTTAATAATTAACGGACGTACAGTAAGATTATGTGGAGCAATTGGAGTGAGCGCAAAATTTGTTGCTTCAGGAACGAGAATTGGACCACCACAACTTAAGGAATAGGCAGTAGAACCCGTTGGTGTTGCCAAAATAAGCCCATCAGACCAATATGAATTCATAAATTCTCCATCGATATGAACATGAACGGTTATCATAGAACTACTATCGCTTTTATGTAAAGCAAGATCGTTGAGTGCATAAACCTCTTCTCCAAAAAAATCTTTTGAATTTTCTAACATCAACATGGTGCGAGGAGAAATGGTACATTGCCCCCCTGCAAAAGACTCCAATGTCATTCGTAAATCTTCACGACTTATATTTGACAGGAACCCTAGGCGTCCAAAGTTCACCCCCATTACAGGAATACCGCCGTCTTTTATCAAATTTACTGTTTCCAGCAAAGTTCCATCTCCTCCAAGGCTAACTACTAGATCTACGCGTCCTTTCAACACATCATTTCCCGAATAAAACTGCGTGTTTTTTGGCAAACTGAAATATGAAGTTACTTGTTTTTTCAAGCTATTATTAAACATCACAAACCCTCCGGCATGCTCAGCAAACTCAAGTATAACCTGAATTTCATTTCTGTATTCAGGATGATATTTTCGCGCATATACTGCAATTCTCATCATAGGCCTTAAATTGGAGCCGTAAAATGCAAAAATACTCCATTTTCATTAAACCGATTTATGCTATACTCCAATCGAAATACTTTATCGTAATATGTAACAAGATCAATACCCAGACCATACCCATATTGCCATTGACCACTAAAAGCATCAGAAACTCCCGGGTATGCAACAGAATTGGCATGATCGAAAAAAGCATTTACATAAATAGAAACCGGCACTTTTGCAAATTTATCAGCCTTAATCCATGGCAAACGAAAAACTTTTGGAGGCAATACTTCAAATTTCAGATTATTTTTTTGGATATAGAAATGCCGCGAAGGAATAACATAATACTCATAACCACGAACATAGTCGGTGTTGAAACCCATTGCTGTCATTTCCGTGAAATAAAAAACCTCATCGGCACGGCACAAGAAAGTCAATCCCGACGCCCAATACAAGCGAGGCATAATTTTAAAATACTTTCTTGAAGTGCTTTTGATGAAAATATTTTGCATTTTCTGCTCGCTAAATCCAATTAATCCCCCAAAATTCAGTTCTGCATCAAAATACCAGCCCTGAAGAGGATAAGATCTGTAATTTCTGTAATCGAGCCGAAACTGATAATTCAATCCCAACATATCAAGCTTTTCGCCAGCCATAAATGATGGGTTTAATGAAAAAACACCGGGGACACTCTGAAAATGATCATACCCCAATGTGAATTTATGCAATTGATGAATCCCTTTTCTGTAGGTTAATCCCAAATCCATAAAAACATTTTGAAAAAGATAGGCAGTATCCGACTTTACAATTTGTAATTCATGATCGCTCACAAAATAATTCACAGAATGTGAGCCCTGAACAGCAGCAGCCACAAACAATCCAATTCTTTTTGATTTATCAATGTATGGAATTTGATAGGAAAATCCTGCAAGTTGATTATACCCCATTTTAAATAGCAATTTCAGTTCCTCTTTTCTCCCTCTGAAATTTTCATGTTCAAAATAAAGCCCATAGGTTATTTTCTCAAAAGATGGATCGCGTAACCAAACATTGAAATTTCTCTCCTCAATGGTCCAATAAACACCTGGCCAGATATACCATCGCTCAATAACTGAAACATGAATAATACCTAAGGAATCTGCATTAATTTCAGCAAAATTAAAAAGCGAAGTATTTACAAGATTTTCTTCTGACTTTCTAAATACTTCGGTTGAGTCGGCAAAATAAAGACTGTCTCCCTCTTTAAAAAGCAATTCGCGCCGCAGAATTTGTTCCTGAGTTCGCTTATTTCCACTGAATTCGATGCTATCGGTAATAAAAAAAGCTCTCACATTTTGCGACGAAACAAGAAAATGCGGCAAATGCAGTAAAAAAAATATGAAAACAGCTTTAAATTTCAAAAATCAGATATTGAGATAGTTCATGAGAGAATCGTATCGATCGCGCAAAAAATCATCCATCTCTTGCTCACCAAATGATGCTTTTACAGTATATTCAAAACGATTGAAAGTTTGTATAATACCACTAATGTCAGTTTTATTCACTTTCAATACAATATCCATTTTAGTACTCGAAATATCACTTTTCACAAAGGCAGAAATAATCAAAGCATCGTTCGATTCAACAATAGAGGCTATTTGCGACAAAAGATAATCGTTAACATTGACCTCTAAAATAATTATGCCCCCAGGATTATTAACTGAAAGAATAGAAGCCACTTCGCCCACCAGCGATCGCGTAAGAATTGATCCTTTATACTCGTTATCATTTGAAACAACCGGAAGCAGACTAAGTTTATTCTCTTCAATACATTTCAATACATCGAAAATATGATCCTCACTTTTTACAAAAACATTGTTCAGTGATAACTTTACAGCACCAATTGCCTGGTCGTAATCATCTAAGGAAAGCAGATCATTTTCCGACAATATTCCAAGAAACTCTGTATTATTGACAATAGCTAAATGGGTAATTTTAAACTCTTCCATCAACGACAAAGCATCCGCTACCGTTGTGCTGGTTTTGATAACGGGAACCAATTCTTGTATGAATTCTGATGCAAACATAATTTAGAGTTCCTGACAAAAATATAACTTTTATGTTATCAACAACGCATTACACTCAAAATTACAAATTTATTTCACTTTATATTATAAATATTTTTGACTGTGCAGCAGCATTATAGCAAGTTCTCATTCAAATTCTCTTATATTTATTTAACTGCAACTTGGCATAAAATAGTACTTTTGCAAAAAAGTTTAACATGACACGCCTAAGCGTAAACATAAACAAAATAGCCACTTTACGCAATGCCCGTGGTGGCAATGTACCCGATGTACAAAAAGTAGCATTAGATTGCGAAAGATTTGGCGCCGAAGGAATTACAGTCCATCCTAGACCAGATGAGCGTCATATTCGCTACAGCGATGTGTATTCTCTAAAAAAACTGGTTACAACAGAATTTAATATTGAAGGATATCCATCTGAAGATTTTATCAAAATGGTGCTTGAAGTTCAGCCAGAACAGGTAACTTTGGTTCCCGATCCTCCTGAAGCGATTACTTCTAACGCCGGCTGGAAGGTAAAAGAGAATATGAGTTTTCTGAAAGAAACCATTGCCCGTTTTCATGAAAAAAATATTCGTACTTCCATATTTGTGGAAACCGATACCGATAATATAATTCTTGCCAAAGAAAGCGGCACAGATCGGGTTGAATTATACACCGAGCCTTATGCTGAAAATTTTCCGAAAAACCCTGAAGCAGCCATAGCAGATTTTATTAAAGCCGCAGAAATTGCCAATAAAGTAGGACTCGGATTAAATGCTGGACACGATCTTAGTCTTGAGAATTTAGAATATTTTGTAAAACACATTCCCGGATTACTTGAAGTAAGTATTGGACACGCACTCATAAGCGATGCCCTGTATTTTGGACTTGAAAATACCATTCAGATGTACATGAGAAAAATCAAAAACGCATGAAGCTTTTCTTTCGTGAATACGGAGAAGAAAACGAAGAAAAATTGCTGATTCTACACGGACTCTT
>JAFGWG010000127.1 GCA_016937255.1 Bacteroidales bacterium | reverse complement strand
TGATCCATGAATTCAAAAACATTCTGTCCTGAAAATTTCATATTGATTAGATTATAGTCATTATTAACGACCACAATATAAGAATTTATTTGAACACCTCAATCTATTTATTGTTTTTATTGCAATTTTGATATCCTGTACTCATACAGAAGAGCCCAAATCTTCAACGCAGGCAAGTAGAAAAATATTTTTTATTGGCTGATATTTCAATATTCAAAACGAAAGAAATATTCTTGGCGATAAAATAATTCTTACGGGGTTTATAGACTCTCTGGGAATTAATTGTAGTGAAAATATTCTACTAATAAGAACCCTTTCAGAAGAGCAATTCAACACTCTAAAAAAGGATAGCATTAAACCCAATATCCTCATAATAAACAATAAAAAATACTTCATCAAAGGATCATCCGGCTCTTACTGGATGATTAGTAAAAACCTTGCAGACAGTAGCATTTACAAAAATTCATCTGTGTAAACCCTTTATAGTCTCCTGCCCAATAATTTCAATGACGATTTACTCCTTAAGCCTCAATTGCTGACTTCAGCCTACCGCAACTACAAAGTAAGCATCTTCGATTCTGTAAGATTTGTGTATAAAATTGAGCAAGTTAATGACTATACTGAAGCAAGAGCTTTTGTAAGGCTGATTAAATATGATTCAAAAGGCCACCAAACAAATAGTATCACTATCAATGATTTCTGCCTTACTGATTACATCATCTATGATAAAGGTAATGTATTGGCACTCAATAATTTTGGGTATGGTGCATCACGCAAATATTTCAGAGAAGAAAATTACTCTTACAAAATTATTTGGCTCGATTTCGACCTAAACATTAGAAATTGCTTCTATCTGGTACATGAATCAACTCAGATCAATGGTGTCGGAATAAAAAACAATCAGATTTATGGATAATTTGAACAACACCGAGGATGCGATATCTGCGAGAAATATTTTCTATTCTACAATATCTATTTCTACGAGTCTTTTCTTCCAACTAGCATAGAGGCAACCAAAGCCCCAAATGGTAATATCGACTCCTACGATATTTTTCAATGGATTCTTTCAAATTACACTTCTGATCAATAAAATTATTTGATTAATAGCTAATTGTCAATTTCTTACCTATATGTTTTATCAACCTCAAACATATCTCTAAAAACACCATATTTATTTAAAATAAATCTAAATTATTAAAAAATGCAATTTAATCGAAGAAATATTTCACCTAACTGTAAAATTTAATGTTTCCAAAACTAGAGCCAGTTTCCTTAATATCTTAGACAAATAGGGTCAATTTAGTCACAAATTTAATCTATACGAATATACAGGTAAATATAATGACGATACAAGCGTATAAATACGTTTGCTTTTGGCTTTTTCAAAACGTATATTTGTAACGAAATTGGAAAAAACTCGTAGATATTATACACACGAACAAAGGGCATATGAAAATTATTTTATCTTTATTTTGGGTACTTGTGTTCACATCTTCATTGATGGCAAACAATGAAAGAAATGAAAACCAAGACAATAACAACAAAACTCCTGAAAACGCAACGCTGTATCCCGAGAATGTAAAGTCTAAAAGCGCTTTCGTACTTATTCATGATAAAATAGTGTCTTTGCCTTTGGGCTATTCATTCAATAGCGATTTGGTTTTTGGAGCCAAATATGTTTTGAATGGTGAAAGTATGTGTGCCAATAGCACCAAAGAGATTGAATTTTTCCTCAGCCCTATTAAAGACGGTCAATTGGTTGACGTTTTTTATGAAAATGCAAATTCCGATCTTGGTGAAATGGTCAATAGCAGTGGCAAATTTCTGATTAGTGTAAACAAAAAAGACAATTCTGATCTATATATTGTCGAGTTTAAGAATGGTGAATTTTCAAACCCTACTCCCCTTGTTGTAAACACAAAATACGACGAAACAAGTGGTGCATTTAATATCACCGGCGAGAAAATTGTTTTTGCCAGTAATCGTCCGGGTGGTCATGGTGGTTACGATATTTATGAGACTGAATTGGTAGGCAATAATAAATGGAGCCAACCAAAAAATCTCGGGCCAAACATCAATTCTGATCAGGATGAGCAGTGTCCTTATTTATTATCTGATGGACTTACTCTTTATTTTAGTTCAAAAGGACATGAAAGTGATAATAACTACGACATTTACATCACCACACAAAGTGATATGGGTGAATGGTACGAGCCAGAAAAACTTGGCAATCCAATCAATTCAGAAAAAGACGATCTTTTTTATCGCGTTTCTCCAGATGAAACCAGAGCAGTTTATTTCACTTCAGGCGAAAAAGGAGAAGGCATTTACGAATTGATTTTCAACTAAGAGTTCAGCTTTATTTTTATATATATTAAAAAAGCCTTTCTATTTTGAAAGGCTTTTTATTTATTTTCTCTGAAATAGCAACTATTTCAATCTCTCCTTAAAAGGCAGAAAGGTCATGAAATCTGAGTGATGAACCAAATAAGCTTCAGTGGTTCTTTTCACCATATCCCCTTCACCGGCATGTGTAGCAACGATATGACAAACTTCTGCAGGAACACCGCATTTCTCGGCAAGCGATACTCCACTAAAAGGATGACGTAAATATTTGCCATACATACCCTGAACAGATTTTCCATCTTTCATTTCATACTCAAGCAATTTACCAACATCAGCTAAGATGGCACCAGCTATTAGCACGTCCATATTTACCGGTAAATCGGTTTTAAAAAACTCGTTGCATTTATTTCCTGCATCGCGTGCAATATGAACTACAGCGCGTTTGTGATCCATGAACGTTACTTTCAAATCGGGACCGGCAAGAAGGGTAAAAGGAATAGAATTCAAATCATCAGGTGTAAGAACACTTTGCTGCAAAGCCAGCGCCCAGGTATTCATTACTTTTTCGCGTAAATCTGCATCCTGTATCCACTCCAGCTCAGGCCATAAGCCTTTTGACTGCTCAATATAGGTGTTTTCTATATTTTCCATATTGCCAAATTTAAAGTTTCGCTATAATAGCGTCGGCCATTTGAATTGTAGAAGCTGCACCTTTTTCAACAACGTCGGCACGACCGGTCATCTTCATCATATCGTATGTACGAACCTTTCCTTCTTCCACAACTTCTGCAACAGCTTTTCTGATTTTTGCCGCAATTGCATTTTCATCAATATAATCGAGCATCATACAAGCTGATTCAACCATTGCAATAGGATTTACGATTGAAACAGGGTAATCGGCATATTTAGGAGCAGAACCGTGTGTAGGCTCAAAAACAGCAATACCTTTATCTGGATTCATCTGGGCAGAACAAGCAAATCCAAGACCACCAATAAGTCCGGCAAAACCATCAGAAACGATATCGCCAAACATATTTCCGGCTACAATAACACCGTAGTTTTCAGGATTTTTGGTCAGCCACATCATTTGTGCATCGATATTGGTATTCCAAAGTTCGATTCCAGGGTAATCGGCTTTCTGCATCTGCTGTGCCATTTTATACATCATTCCAGATGTTTCGCGAATCACATTGGGCTTTTCGCAAACGGTTACAGACTTATAACCATATTTTTTAGCATGCTCGAAAGCAGCGCGAAGAATACGCTCAGTAGCTTTCTTTGTAAAGATACGGGTAGAAATTGAAATCTCCTCTTTAGGCGTAGAACCAAAATTCTTTTTAAATTTTGGATGTGTCATTAAAGCATCATACACCTGATCTGGAGGATTTGACCACTCAACACCACCATACAAACCTTCTGTATTTTGGCGATAAATAACCACATCAACTTCAGGCTCTTCAATATCAGAGCCGGCACCACGGCGAATAAAATTCAGAGGATTACCCTTATATGTTTTACAAGGGCGAGCGCAGATATCGAGTCCAAAATGCTGGCGCAAACCTACAATAGGGCTACTGTAAACCAATCCTTTTTCTTTCAATTCAGGAGCAAGTTCTTCAAAAGCTTCATCTTTGGGTTTTGATGTAATGGCCCCAAAAAGTCCGATTTTATGCTCTTCAAGTAAATCTAAAGTGCGCTGTGGCAAAGGATTTCCTTCCTTGCGCCAGAATTCCCAGCCAATATCACCTTCAAGATATTCAGCCTCAAAGCCGGCGGCATCAAGTACGCGGATGGTCTCATCCAAAACTGCTTTTCCGATTCCGTCGCCTGGCATGGCAACAATTGTTCTTTTACCCATAACAGATTATTTTTAGGTTGTTTTTAAAAATCAATTGATAATTAGTGACAAAAATAATAGAATTTTGTACTTTTAAGCAATAAAAAGTCGTAAAGCATCAGAAATTTGCAAATTGGAATACTAAAAATATTGTCCCTTTTATTTTTCCTCTCTCTGAGTGGCAAAAGCGATACACCTATACCTGATTTTCCACCGGAATCCAATAAAAAGGAAAAACCACCATTCAAAACAAAGCAAAGCCCTCCGGGAACAGTTTGGCTCAGAGATTCTGTTTTTATTGATGTCAATCCTGTGAAATGCATTGATTATAAAGAATTTCTTGCTTTTGTTAATGTGGCATATAATAAGGAGTTGCGCGATAGCTTAAAAAATATTCCACCCTACGCATTAAATATTGAGGCATTCCGATCCTATATGCGCCTTTGTGGTCCGGATAAGCCGCTACACAAGAAAATGAATATTCCTCAAGACATGGAACTAAGCTGGGATATGAATATGAACGAATATTTGAATTCTCCAACATACAAGAATTATCCTATCGTTAATATTAGCTATAATCAGGCATTAACCTATTGTGAATGGCGAACCGACATGGTAATGTTATTTTATGCCAGTGATTCAAAAGATGAAAAACAAAGAAATAAAAAATACTATACAAAAATTAAATACCGCTTACCCACAGCTGAGGAATGGGATTATGCCATGCATAAATTTGAGGAATATATTTTTACCAATTACAGTGTTTATGCCGGAGAGCGATGTGCTACATACGAAGCCATTCCTCAAAAACGAAACCTTTCATTCACCTATATTCCACACAATATTGCAGAATTAAGCATGGAAGAAAACGTAGCTTTGGGTATGTCGTGGCGAGACATGGACACCACCAACAATTACAGTAAAACTGTAAAATACTTTCGTCCCAGCGACTGGCTTGGATTCAGATGTGTTTGCGAAATTGAGGAATATTAGAATGAGAAGATATCTTCTAATCATATTAATTTTATTGGGATCCTGTACTTCATCTTACAAAGTAGATGAAGATATAAAGCTATTTCGTTATAATGAATCTGCCGGCATTCGCTCACTGGATCCTGCTTTCGCAAAAGATCAGGCCAATATTTGGGCTGTAAATCAAATTTATAATGGCTTGGTACAGCTCGATGATTCATTAAGAGTTCAACCTTGCCTTGCAAAATCATGGGAAATATCCGACAGCAATACCTTATATATATTTCACTTGCGCAACGATGTGTATTTTCATGAAAGTCCTGCTTTTGCCAACGGAAGCCGCACCGTAAATTCCCACGATGTGCAATACAGTTTGCAACGATTGGTGGATGAAAAAACCGCCTCACCCGGACGATGGGTAATGGAAAATATTGCAAGAAAAACCAATGATAAACTCGACATTAACTGCCTGAATGACAGCACTGTAGAAATCCGACTCAAAGCTCCTTTCAGCCCTTTCTTAAGCCTGCTTTCTATGCAATATTGCTCGGTAATTCCCCAAGAAGCGGTGGAATATTACGGAGAAGAATTCGGCCGCAATCCTGTAGGTACCGGGCCATTTCGTTTTCAGTATTGGAAAGAAAATGTAAAGCTGGTTTTGCTTCGAAATGAGAATTATTTTGAAAAAGACAAATCAGGAAATAAACTTCCTTACCTCGATGGCGTAGTGGTGACTTTCATTGCAGAGAAACATACAGCTTTTATGGAATTTATGCAAGGCAATTTTGACATGATCTCGGGATTGGATCCAAATTATAAAGATGTTTTGCTCAATGCTGACGGCAGTTTGAAAGAAAAGCACAACGATTTCATGTCCATGACACGTATTCCTTACCTCAACACCGAATATCTTGGAATACTAATTGATCCAAAGGCAGAAGGCAGCCTTAATATTCTTCAAAAGAAAAAAATTCGCCAAGCCATGAACTATGGATTTGACCGGGTAAAAATGATGCAATATTTAAGAAATAATATTGGATATCCGGGACTATATGGAATGATTCCCCCGGGTCTGGCAGGATATCAGGAAGACAGCTCAAAAGCGTATGTATATAATCCTGAAAAAACACGACAATTGCTAAGCGAAGCCGGTTTCCCCAGTGGAGCAGGTCTTCCGGAGATTATATTGCAAACAACAGCAACCTATCTCGATCTTTGCGAATATATACAGAAGGAACTTTCTACTTATGGATTTAAAATTGTGCTCGATGTGGTGCCCCCGGCAACTTTAAGAGAAATGGTTTCGCAGTCTAAATCTCCGTTTTTCAGAGCCTCGTGGATTGCCGATTATCCAGATGCAGAGAATTATCTTAGTCTTTTTTACAGTCCTTATACCGTTCCCAATGGTCCAAATTATACACATTTCAATAATGTGGAATACGATAATCTTTACACCCTTGCCATTGCAGAAGAAATCGACAGCATTCGGTATGGATACTATGCTGAAATGAATGCATTGATTATGGAAGAAGCACCTGTTATGGTTTTATACTACGATATGGCAGTACGATTTATCAATAATCGTATCAGCGGTTTGGAACCGAATGCCATGAATTTATTGAATTTGAAGAGTGCGAGGAAGGAGTGATGAAAAGAAATGCCTAGTTGAATTTAGGCATTGAAATTCTATTGCAATCTGATCCAGACTATGCTGAATCGAATCAAGATAATTCTCAGTACTCTTATTTTTATTCTTCAGCTCCACGGTGAAAAGTAATATTGGGCGATCAACATTTCCTGTAAGATAAGGAAAACTAAGATTTAGCTTTCCGGTGAGATTATATTTTTCTTCTGAATCGACCACCTGCATAGTAAGAGGATTAATATAGGTGATGACATATGTTTTCTTCGATTTTACATCAACTTGCATAGATTCATTGATATAATGAGCTGATCTTGGATAATTATATGCCTGGTCATCCCATGTTTCTGTATTATTCAGCAACTCAAATTTAAGACTATCGCTAGTCTCACTCCACACAAATGTACCACACTTCGTATTATCCCTCTGCGTATAGAAATTATAGGTACGATTACCCAATACACCTACGGCTCTTTTTTCATCGGGGCTTCGAAGATAAAAGAGGTCTACTATACCGGGTTTACGCTGCCAATTTTCCCAGTGCACTTCATCATAATCATGATAGGCCACCCAGCCCCCGTCTTCATTAAAATCGTAGCCGGAAACAAAGGAGTTTAAACGCCCAAAATGTATCCAAAGGTCTGTGCGGTGCTGGTTTTCCCAAAGCAATGGTGCTGTGCACATGCCGGTGAATGCACCAAGCCAGAGGTCGCGTATCCATGAGGCGTCGTTGTCGCATTGAGAATACCCCAGATCACCTGCCGAGCTTGTTTCACCGTGGGTGAAGGGTTTGTGGTACGTTCTTTTACACGCTATTCCATCCATTAAATTCGTTCTTCATCAATTTTACACCAATTATAGAACACTCCAACCTGAAAAACATGTAGCCACCTGAATTTCGAGGCATCTATTACATCAACAAAACCGCCGTAAGACAAAAAAGGGCTGAATTTTTTATTATTAAAGAACGAAACTTTTACAGTACTGATAAAACCAAAATTTAATGCATGATATTCTCGGTTTACATACTCAGGATCAGGACTGAGGCCTATATTTACAGTGTTATTAATGTACAGCTTATCCGGCTTTAGATACCACCTAAATTGAACCCCAGCATCAAATTGAAATAAGAATCCATTTTTATGCAATACAGTCATATCTGTTAAAAATGTGAAATGCAATAAAGAGGAGTAATCATACAGATAGTAACTATTAGTTGAACCATATCCGGTATAAGAAATTCTGTTTTGAAACAAACTACTGTATTCCAAAAAACTATTGCCGGCATCTAAACCATAAATTATCTCACTTTTACCAACAGAAAAGGAATAATTAACAAACTCATCTCTATTCGTTTCAACTCCAAAACCTGATCCCATACCTTCTCCGATAAATGCAGAAAATTTAAGATCATTTAATAAATCCTGTGAAAATACACATAGAGGAAAAATTAAGACACCTAGAATGATTAGTTTTTTCATAGCACTACATTTTAATGAATGGCAATGGCCAGGAGTTTCCATTATTACATACAATAAGAAAATAATTGGAAGGAACAAGACCTGATACATCTATTTCATGTACAAACGTTCCTTGTACGCATAAAATACTACCCTGTGAGATTACAATTGAGCCGCTGCCATTAATCACCGAAAAACTCAAGATTTCTCCTTCACTAAAACCTGAGAACCTAACTTCAACATTATCATGAACAGGATTTTGAACCAGAGAGATATTTTGTGCAATATCAATTTCACCACTACCAGATGACTCTGAAAAAGAACTATCATTCACCATTTGAGTTCTATATGATACACATGGCGGTCCCACATCAGCAATATAGGCGTGGAAATATGAACCCGCCTCAGCATGAAATCCATCCTGCAAATGAATGGAAGAACCTGCTCTGAACTCCGCCAAACATTCATTATGGATTGGATAATCACCTGAAAAGATTCTGTTTTGCGCATACACAATTTGAATCCTGTCGGGGCTTTCATTATACACATAAACATCGGGTGCAATTCTCTTAACCGCTTTCAAAGATTTGTATGCATTAAGCCGTCCATAGCCATAAGTGTTCGTGAAATTAGCATTTTGCATTCCTGCGGGACGATCTGTTGTATTAATCAGTACATCCCTCACTTGTGTAAAAGATAAATATGGATTTAATGAAAGAACTAATGCTGCAACGCCTGAAACTTGAGGAGCAGCGAATGAAGTACCACTTTTATTAGTATATTTCTTTTTACCATAAGCTACTTTTATATTTTCGCCTGGTGCAATTAAATCTAACTCTGGCCCATAGTTGCCAAACACCCAAGGATTATCGTTCTGATCACTTGCCCCGACAGCAATAACATTTTCCATATTTGCCGGAAAAGAAACAACAGCAGATGTATTTGAAAAATGATTGCCTGATGAACAGATGAAGATATAGCCTGCGTTTTTTGCATTATTAATACAGTCTTGTAAAAAAACACTGCTGTTTGTGGCACCTAAACTAAGATTAATAATACGAGCATATGTTGTTTCAACTATCCAATCAATACCTTCAATTATATCATCATCTTCAAAATATTGATTAGGTGGATTACAAGATTCATCACAAAGATATCCCGCTCTAACCAATACTAGGTCTATATCCCATCCTACACCAGCCATCCCTCGATTATTATCAGTCCAAGCAGCCGCTACTGAAGATACATTGAGCCCATGTTCAGCCAATCCATCAGAAACATCATCATCAACTCCACTTACATCATCATCGTCGTGAGATGTAGAAGGAGATAAGTCTGTAGCATCATAACGATATGGAAAGTACTTATGCTTAACATCTTTGTGTTTTAACGGATAAAAACCCGCATCTAATACAGCAATTCGTATATGGTTGCAACCTTTTTCAATATCCCAGGCCTGAGGCATATTTATTTTTTCCAGATACCATTGGTTTCCGTATTCATCGTCATTGGGTATTACAAAACTCTTGTAGATATAGTTAGGCTGCACAAGTTCAAAAAAACCGCTTCTGTTCAAGCTCTCAATCAATATGTTTGTCGGGGCATTGGCATATAAAACAAATTCTCTCTCAAACACTCCAGTCGAGTCATATAAAACAGCTTCTTCTAAATGCAGGTATTCAATATCATAAACTTCCATAGATTTTAAAAACCCGGCAATTGACGAACCATAATTGATATTCTCTGTCAAGCTTTTAAAATCACCAGAAAAAGAGTTCTTTACTCTTACCAGCGCAACTCCTTCTGCATATTCCTGTGCATGAATATGACCAATTGAAAAACAGAGAACTATTAAGAAAAGTAATTTATTCCTGATCATTTTTCAGCTCATTTATCTGGTTCTGCAAATCAATAATATACAGGGAAAGTTCCTCAACTTTTTGCAGGAGCATAAGGTTCATTTCCTGTACAGACATGGTTTTGCCAACAACTTCTTCTTCAGTAGGAATACAGGGCAAATGACCATTCATGGCAATAAAAAGCTCAAGTTCTTCAATACTCATGAGTTTGTAGTCGGGCTTAAAAACATTATCCCACCAGCCGGTTAATGTTACTTCGAGGTCGCGGCAAACGATATTGCCCTGCACTTTCATATATCCGAGTCCTATTTCGTCGGTA
>JAFGWG010000126.1 GCA_016937255.1 Bacteroidales bacterium | reverse complement strand
GTTTAAGGGGCAGATTTATTTCGCTCCGCTAACGGTTCCACGTCACACGCCCTTCATCATCGGTGACGATGGAATGTTAGCTTCGCTCACTGGCAGTCCTCTCATTTTCATTTCCCGGATGATCTCTTGTCCTGCCATACGTTGTGGCACTGCGGAACGAATAGATATCCGGATGCGAATAGAAGGTAATCACTCACACTACTTTTTCCTGTCCGGGTTGAGGGCATGAAAATTAACATTTGAAATTATTCCGTAATTTAGTCACTTAAAAAATCAAAGGTATGTGCACAACATTCGCCAAAAACATTGAAGGAAACTGGTATCTGGGTAAAACCCGCGATCCTGTGGAATGGATGCGTTGGGACGACGAGATAAAAATGTTCAACGCACCAGAAGATCGCTTTAAAAAATGGATCATCCAGAATCCCAATCCAAGAGAAGACGGGTTTTATGGAGGCATCAACGAAAAAGGAGTGGCGTTTACGTCGACCTATGTGCATGTGAGTGAGCTACAGATCTCATACATTCGCAAACCTTATGTGCGATTGATTTTAGATGCAGCAACCGCCGAAGAAGCAGTAGAAATCATCAGTAGTTTTAAACCTGAAATTGGTGGAAATATGTTTATTGCCGATGCAGAAAACTGCTTTGGAACAGAAAGCATTCCTGGAAAAATCTTCATAGAAGCAATGGAAAGCAATGCCGTTAAAACCAATCATTACCTAAATTTTGAAGAACGCAATCTTGAATACGACAATGATCCACATTTTGAAAACTGGACCAAAACCCGATATGAAAGAGCAGAGGAATTGCTAAACAATGCACAATCTGAAGAAGATCTTATTCAAATTCTTCGGGACAGAAAAAATGCAGAAAGCGGAATATCAATCTGCCGCACCGATAATGAATTGGATTGTTTCACTCATTCTGCCTTTATTTTCAACTGTGCAGAGGCAAAGGCTTTGTACTGCCAGGGCAATCTGCTGAAAAACGATTTTAAATCTTATTCATTTAATTCATAATTATGGCAGAAATGGAAGCCAGCAAGCGCAAATGGCAAAAAGTCCTTACCAAAGCCCGCATACTTTCAGTAGCACCGCTTATACCCTTTTTTGCAATAGGAGCAACTTTATATTTTCTTGGATTTCTGTATGCTAAAGACCAGACCATTGAAATGTATTCCAATTATTTTTCTTTTATCATGAATGAATTGAACAACCTGTTCATTATTCCCATAATTGCAGCTCTGGCATACTATTTCATTTATGTATTCAGAAACAAAAAGAGAAGATTGCAAAAGAGAGTTCTGTATTACGATCAAACAGAATACTCCTGCTTTAACTGCGATATCAACAACGACTTTTGCGCCTTATCGAAAGAGCCCATTCAATCGAACACCGCTAAACCATTAATTGAGTCATTATTGATTGAGCATAGAAACACCAGAATTGCAGATTTCCTAAAAACAAGAATCAGAAAGTGCCTCATTGCTTCATTGGTTTTATCGGCCATTCCAATAATTACGGCATTGGCTATTTTTCTAAGTGAAATATTTCTACACAATACTTTTCTGCTCACTTTTCACTTCTTATTCATCCTTTTACTTGTGTTTTTATCCAACGCACTGCTCGACAATTTATCTAATCGACTCAAGCTTCGAAAAACATTAAGAAAACATACCAGCGAAATCCTGTCAGAAAACATAAAATGCAGAGGAATTTTCTACCGACATGAAGAAATTCTTTATTGGCTCAACAAATATTGGCTTACCGATATTCCTTGCTCCAACATTGAAAAAAGTATTGGAATAGGACTTGAAGTAGATGGATTTAACACCCTCTTATTGATAAGCGTCAAAAATAAAGAGCTGAATTACTGCATCTTAATGAGTGCCTTAATACCTGGTTACAGTTTTTTAACCGATAAAGAAATAAATGCGTATCCGAAAGACGATACAATACTTGCGATTGAAAGGAAAAAACTATCAAAAGATGACACATTTGCTACAGTAAAAATTGAATTTTCCAATTCAGGATTAATTGTAAGAAGCAAAACAAGGGAAATGGCTTCAGATAAGCTATCTGAAAATCTTACAGCCATGCATAAAATTGCAATAGACTTGAATGCGGATAAAATTTAGCCTATTCATTATGAATAATTTAGAAAAGCAGCTTCGACTATACTACTACACCGGAACCGGCAATACGCTCTGTGTTGCGAAGCATTTAGCCGAACTTGCATTAGAACAAAACATGGAATCAGATTGGATTCCTGTTGACCGATTGAAAAAAGCGGATATGAAAAAGCCGGAAGATAATTCCTTAACCGGCATTTGCTATCCTACCCACGGATTCAATGCTCCTTGGCATATCATTAAATTCTGTTTCAGACTTCCGAGAAAAAGGAAATCAGGAGTATTTCTATTGAACACAAGGGGAGGCTCCAAAATCGGAAAATATCGTTTGCCCGGCATATCAGGAATTGCCTTACTCTTACCAGCTTTGATCCTTATTCTGCGTGGTTTCAAAATTCGAGGGCTTTGCTCTGCCGATCCTGCATCAAACTGGCTGAGTATTCATCCACCATGGAAGCCAAAACAAGCTGAATATATCATGGAAAGAGCCTTGAAACAAAGCAGCACATTTTTTCATAAAATACAAACTAAAAAATGCGTAATCCGCACTGGCACTATGCTTACATGGCCACTCGATCTTTCAATCTCATGGATTAGTGTTTTGTATTTTCTGAAAGGTAGATTTTTTCTTGGTAAAATGTATATGGCGGGTCATAAATGTACCTCCTGCGGCTTGTGTGAAAAGCAATGTCCTGTGGGCGCCATAAAAATGGTGAATAAAAAACCTTATTGGACTTTCGACTGCGAAAGTTGTATGAGATGCATGAATATTTGCCCCGAGAAATGCATACAAGCTTCGCATTCTATTTTCGGCGCATTACTTGCTGCGGTGGTAGCATCAGGCATTACGATATACCTAGCCAAGCTGACTCAATTCAACGATTTCATGGTTGCCAATCAGGGGAATTTTGGATCGGTGCTAAGTTTTTGCTTACAATTCACGTTCGATCTAGCTGTGTTCTTTCCGGTTTTATTTTTCGTTTACGGATTCATACACTATCTAATGCTGATCAAACCATTCCGGTATTTATTTGAATACACGTCACTCACCAAATACTGGGGTCATTATCTGGCGTCGGGAATTAGTAAGAAGGATTTGAAACCTAGGAAATAAGTGTTTGAACTTTTCCCTGTGGAATACTAGTGAACGAAGCCAATACTTACATCTTCGAGCATCATGCGAAGCTTGATCTCGGAGCATGCACAATGCTAAGCCATAAGGATTATTACTAAATTCATACAATTGCTAATATCTCTGAAGTCAGCGGATTAATCATGCCGTCGTCCGCATGAATATCTAAGCTTACGGTCACGGCATCGTTTAAGGGGCAGATTTATTTCGCTCCGCCAACGGTTCCACGTCACACGCCCTTCATCATCTTTGACGATGGAATGTTAGCTCCGCTAATGGGCAGTCCTCTCTTCGTCCGACTATATACTGACAATCGGGAGGACAAGAGTGCGTCTGCCAAAACGTACACCCGGATGATCTCTTGTCCCGCCATACGGTGTGGCGCTGCGGGACGAATAGATATCCGGATGCGAATAGAATTCCTATAAACCTGCACGTTAAACATTCCACCGTCCGCATAGTGAATATTGCAAAACGCGGACATGGAACCGTT
>JAFGWG010000125.1 GCA_016937255.1 Bacteroidales bacterium | reverse complement strand
TGCTCAGGGACGGTGATTATATGCTCCTGAAATAAATTCAGTGGGGACGAATAATTTTTTTGTGATTTATGGTAAACTCTACAAGCTGTTAAACCACTGAAGTAAATTCAGTGGAGATTAAAACCAGAAAACCAGAGGGAACGAAGATTATATGAACCGATTACCACCGAATTTATTTCTATGTAAACAATCTATTTGTGATCCTCTATTATGAGGCTTTAAACAAGAAAGCAAATGATTTTTTCAATGCATCAGTAAAATTTCCGAGAAAAGTTTTATTCCGTATCATTTTTTTAGGTATATGAGTTGATTTGTTTTCAGCTGCTTTTCTTGAGTTCTGCTCTTCCCAGGCTTCTTGGTCATATTGTGCAAATATTGAGGCAAAATCGTGGACATCGTTGCATCCAACGATCTTCATATATTTTTCTTTCCCCAGATTTTCAGCCAGCATTGCAGCAGGATGCATAAGATCGATTTGCCGCCTCAGATTTCTTACTCCAATTCGTCCCCTTAACCGCCGTTTGAAGGCTCCGAAAAAGTGTTCCATAATATTATTTGTTCTATACACATTTATAACGATGTTTTCATTTATTCGGATCATATGCCCGGAAAGATTTTCTTCGTATTTGATAAAATACTTTTTTACTGTTTGCACCGGCTTCCTGTACAGGTCACTTTCCTCTGCTTTCATTTCCAGTTCTTTAGTGAATAGTTCTATTGAAACTTCTTCAGATACATCAATTTGCGGAGCTTCACAATTCTGTCTGTTTACAGGTTGTCCTTTTTCACTCTGCATTCTGAGAAAACTCCGTGTTTTATCAAATATTTCACTCCCTGCCTGCAGTTGATCCATGTAGATTGAAATACACTCATTGTTTGCAAAAAAATCTGTGAGTTTCTCGTATATAGTTTGCAGTGTTTTGCACTTCCCTTTTTCCAATTTTCCATTCTTATTTTCATTAAATACGCTTCCAATAGCTTCCATCGCACGTTGACAGCGTTTTACATATTCCGCCACCGGAATGGAGAAAGGATAGTATTCACCGTTTGCTTCTGTTTTAAAATCAAGAATCCATTCCAGGAGAATATATGCCATGGAGCGCCTTGCCTGGCTGTTTCTCATCCCCTGTTTTAGCGCTGTCTCCGGGCTATCCATGAATTGTTTCAGTTCTTCAGCGGGTATTAAGCCAGCACCGCTGTTGCGCTTCAGTTCCTTGTACAAGCTGTAGATGCTGGCTTTGATTTTGCTTTTTCGCACCACTTTACAAAGTTCTGTATACGCTTGGTCAAATATTTTTGCTCCGACTTTTTCCAGAAAATGAAACTGACAGACAAAAAATGGAATATCCGATCCAATCGCATGCTGTACGGCAGCTTTGATCTGTTGGCTTAAATCACAAACAACGGCAAGCGGATGGCCAAATTTTTCCACACATTTTTTTAAAAGAATTGATATATCTTTTTTATTTTCCCCTTTCATCTTGTAGGTTGCCAGAATGATATCCGATATTCCATCTATTACTGAAAAGTGCATCTGGCAGCCTTTTGTCTCACAAGTCCCATCAATATGAAGCACATAGCCACCATTGTTTTTGAGGTAAGTTTTGATCGCGACAGCAGAGTGGTTATAGTGGAAAACAGAATAGTAATCAAGAAAGCGGTTTGCAAGAACACTGATTGTGGCAAGTGGTATAGTTACTCCATAATTCAACTGGAGCTTTTGTTGAATCTCTTTGTCCTGCAGATTGTCATGCCGCAATTTGGCTACTTCTATCATTGTCTCATACGAATACTGCCAGTTTTTCGGCGATAATTGTTCGTACTGTTCTGGATAAACCGTCTTCCCGCAATTTTGACAGCATTTCACGTGCAGTACTGCAGAAGGATGCCCTAGAGAAAGGCTTACAGGATGAACGCGAACAGCCCACTGAATGCGTAAAGGACCCATGCATTCAGTGCATTCAGTTAAATCACTGGTCATATCCAGACGATAATGTTCTGGCAGTATGCAGAACTCGGGAAGCGGTTGGTCAAACTGCCGTAGAAGCTCAAAACGATCCATCAGAATTTCAAGTTTTTTTTTCAGGAATATTATAAAATGACATTACTTTTTTTATCTCTTCCCTTGGTATATTCACCCCCTTTTTCATGAGTCGGTTATGTACCTGTTTTGCCGATAAATTGTTTTGTTGTGCAAGGACTGTAAGAATTGAAATAATTGTCAGCAGTGGAGGAAGATCAACCTCTTTCACCTCTTCTTCTATTGTTTGCTTTTCATTGACTTTTTCAGATGCTCTATGTTTGCGTTGTAAATGATTCACTTCCTCATTGGTGGATAAATACACAAATCTACCATTGAATATCTGCCGGGTAATCATTTTACTGGTATGTAGCTTGCTTAACACCACCTTTCCGCTTGCTCCCCAGGCTTTTTCAACATCACTTGAAGCTACTCCTGAAATACTGTTTTCCACCATATGGAATACCGTATTTTTCAGTGTTCCCTGGGCGCTAAATATGATATCTCTGTATCTGTATATGCCGTCATTATCTAATTCACAGCTTTCTTTTAAGATGTAGTATCTGCCGTTTTGATTACAGCTTGATCGATAACCCAGCTGGCGAATTGCATAATCAAAAACCGGTCGTGAACATCTCAACTGTTTTTTGACATCTTTGAATGTCAGCACTGTTTTTTTACCAAACAAATCTCGAAGCTTTTCTTTAAACTGCTTTTGCATAATCAGTCTTCCAATGTATTAATATTAGTATATATTTATTCAATTAATACATTAGCATAGGTGCTAAAAAAAGCTAGCCGTTGAAGAGGAAAAAGATGTGTTTTTTATGATTTTTCTTAAAATAAACAGAAACTAGTAGCAGTCAGATAGGCTTATGTTATTGATTTTTAACAATATAGAGGTTCACAAATAGATTGTTTACATAGAATTTATTTCAGTGGTTAAGAGGCTTGTTTTTATGTCTTAATAAAATCCACTTATTATACTCACTTATTGTTTCTACATAATAACTATATTTGAAAACAGCATTCATTCCTTCCGAATATGCTAAATTATTCATATAACTTAAGGCTACCTCTTCTGGGCTTTCGCCAATATTACAACCTATTAACAAATGGAAATGATCTGGAAATATTGAAACATTCGATACAACAAAAGAAAATGGGGACGGCGATTATATGTGTAAAAGTTGAACTTCTTCATGGAGGTTAACCGTCCTACGTTGAATTCGCCCTTGCGAGTCAGACTGCAGAAATGGGTAAAGCCGAGAAACTCGAAGGTATTCGATTTC
>JAFGWG010000124.1 GCA_016937255.1 Bacteroidales bacterium | reverse complement strand
TATTGCGACACACCCATTGTTAACAACACCGCCACAATTGTTAATAGCCATCGAAAACCCAAAATGTTTTAATGCGTTTGCCCTGGAATGAGATCGTGGGATAGGTTTTAAGTATAGATTAATCCTTTTCTTTTTAAATAAAGCCCGAGTATGCTTAATAAAACTATTTTATCACAATCTTTGACGAAAAGCCTTGTTTTTTTGACAAGAAGAACCTCAAATAAGCTTGAAATTAGGCAATTCGAGGATCAAAAAGGCAAATTAAGCCTAATTTTGCAACCAATAATGCAAAAACAGAGAACTCATATCATTTTAAAATTGATCAGTGTAATACTGTTTATTGGTATTATTCTTTCAAGAACTGTCGCCATAGGTCAAAATAACGGATCAACAAACGAGGACATTAACATTCGTATTCAGGTTTACGAAGACATGTTGAAAGACATGGAAAAAACTCCGGCTGAAAACGAAGCCATGGCAAAAGTTCTTTATCAGCTGGGTGAACTGTATTTCGCTACTGAAGATTTTTCAAAAGCAATTGACTGTTATGTCAAATCTTTGGCAATTCGTGAGTTTAATTTCAATAGTCTACAATCATTTGGCTTAAGACACCCATGGATTTTAGTAGACATCGGCAATTCCTTATTTAGGTTAGGCGAATACGATTATGCAAAAAGCATTTATCTGCACGCATTTAGGCTATTTAATATGAGAAGTGATCAAAGAGGGATAATCACGAGTTTAAATAATATTGGTCTTTGTGATTTACATAGTAACAGACCACAAGATGCCTATAATGCCTTTACTACAACCATGAACCTGAGCCATGAGATAAACGACAGCGCTTGCATTTTTATTAGCGGAGTATATAGAGGAATGGCATTTAATGAATTAGGAGAGTACAGAAACGCTATAGACGTACTTAATAAAACACGCCAACTTGAATTAAACAGTGCTGACATAGAACTGAGAGGATATTTACTCATCAATTTGGCCAGCGCATACAAGAATATTGGTCAAAAAGACTCTGCATTTTATATATATAATTTCATCCTTTCCGATGAAAACCCAATAAATCTTCTATATTACAAAAACGAAGCTCTTATATATTTAGCCGATATTTATTATGAAAATGGTGCATACTCAAAAGCTGAAGCCAATTATTTGAAAGCCTGGAGCCAATTTCAATACATTCATAATCTGCTGCAACAAGCAAATGTTGCATTGAAACTATATTTACTCTATAAAGAAGAAAACCAGTTTGAGAAAGCGCTTCATTTTTACGAAGAATATCAAAAAATTACCAGCAAAATTGGCAATGAAAACATGAAAGCATCCATTATTGAATACAATCAAAAAATGGATCAATTACGCTCAAACTGGAAAATAAAAGAAGCTGAATTCAAAGAAGATACGGCCAGAAATGAAAAAGAATCTCAGAAAAAACTAAGTATTTTCTTAATTGCTGCAGCATTTATGCTCATCATAGTAATGAGCAGCAGTAAAGGGTTTGACTCAAGAATAAATTATCTCAAAGACTATCTATCTTCTTTCGAAATCAAAGAAAAAACCATTTGGATATTAGCATTATTGATGTATTTTATTGCATTTTTCTATTTCTTCACTCCATTCAATAGTTCATTGCCCGAAATGGAGCGCAGTTTCATTGCAAAAATAATCCCCGGTTTTGCAGCTTTTATATTAAGTGGTATTGTCTTTTATTTCTCTATTCAGAATAAGAATTCAGAAAATCTTAAAAAACTTGGAATCAAAAATCACTTTTTTATTGTTTTTGCTGTAGCCATTAGCTTAGTATTTACTTTCGAAGCATTCTATTTTATTAAAGAAAAATCATTTAGCTTAAATTCATTATTGTCTTTATTCCTTTTGGTATTTACCTCCTTTATTTTACCGTTCTATTTTGGAATTTTACTTGTAGAAAAATACATTATGAAACAAGTTGAGAATATAGCAAAATCTCTCGACAAAGACATTTCTCTCATCAAAGAAAGCAGCAAACCCAGCAACAAAGAAATCATCATTGAATCGGAAAAAACCAATGCTTCCATTACTTTCCAATTGATGAATCTTTTAATGGTTGAGGCTCAAGGAAACTATTGTATGTTTTATGTATGTGATAACGGTGATTGTGAGAATAAAATCATGCACATCACCATGAAAGCCGTTCAGGAAAAACTCTCTGAACACCCTCAAATTATCAGATGTCACAAATCATTTATTGCCAACATTCATCATGTGATTAAAGTAAGTGGTAATTCACGAGGATATGCTTTACATTTCGAAAATCAAGAAATCACTGCTCCTGTTTCACGTGGCTACCAGAAAGATGTAATGAACAGCATCCGTAATTTTAAGGATGGCATTTTGTAAAAACAACTGGCAAGAAATCAAATTTTCAGGCTTTATATCAATTCGCCCGACCGTATAAATAATATATAGTTGGCGTATTGTTCGCTTAACGTATTATTGCAATCGACAAATTACATTTTAAAACAATATTGCTATGAAAATTTCTTTGTTTAGTTTCTTTTCCCGATTCACCTTACTCCTGATTCTTGTTATTAGCATTTTACTAATATCAAATATGGCAAGTGCACAAACATCGTGTGCAACCGCTGTAAGTATTACTCCAAACGGAGCATGCACAGGAGCATTTCTAATCAATGATAACAGCATTGAAACAACGGGAACTCCGGCACCTAGCTGTGGTGTAATAACCCGCGAGTACTGGTTTTCTTATACTGTGTCTGGTGGGCCATGCGATATTAGCATTACCGGAATCAGCACAGACAGAAACCTACTAATTCAAACATTTTCTGGCAGTTGCAGCTCACTAACCGAAACAGCATGTGTGGATAACGATGCCACAAATGGAGTGCAAACTGAAAATATTAACCTTTCTAATGTTTCAAACGGAACATATTATATAAGGGTTGCCAACACAAGAAACGCGGATTTAGCAATGACAGATTTATGCGTAACAAGCACCCCCTTGGCAGCATGCAATTATACTGTTAGATTAACAGATACTTATGGAGATGGATGGAATGGTGGCGCAATTACAGTTTCTGTAAACGGAACTCCGATTTTAACCGACATCACCATAGCAGCAGGCGGTGGCCCCGAAGATCACGTAATAACCGTAGCTACCGGCGATGTTATTAATATTACAAGAACGATAGACGGATCATATCCATCAGAAATGGAAGTTGAATTACTAGATGCCAGTTCAAATACAGCCTTTGGCACAGCACAACCACAAACCACTCCTGGGAATAATATTACTGCATGTTGTTCATCTACTGCTCCAGGAATAACTACCAATCCTTATCCTGCAAACAGCGCAAATAATATTTCAAACTGCCCACAAGCATTTCATTGGGATCCTCCGGTAACAACCGGATGCAATACAGCAACAAGCTATGATGTTTATTTTGGAACTATTGCAAGCCCTCCTTTTCTACTAAACACCACTGATACTTTTATTAACACTGGAATATTAACAGCTTCAACTACATATTACTGGACAGTTGTTGCAAAAAACAGTGCCGGGGATGCAGTTGGCTCTACAACCTGGTCTTTTAATACCGAAGCAACCCCTTGCACCGATAATGATTTTTGCGTAAATGCAACAGCGGTAACATGCGGAGGCTCATATAGCGGAGCAACAACAACGGCAACCAATACAGATAATCCATCAGGAACTTGCGGAACAAGTATTGATGCAGCAGCAGGAAGATGGTATGTTTTTAGCGGCAATGGCGATGTAATAACGGCCTCAATGTGCACAGCCACAAATTACGATTCTAAAATTCATGTATTTTCTGGAACATGTGGATCACTTTCTTGCATTGGAGGCAACGACGACAATTGTGGATCTGCTTCAAGCATAACATTTTCAACCCTAATAGGGACAGATTATTACATTTTCATTGGAGGTTATGGAAGCAATACTGGTGATTATTCACTGGATATTTCCTGTTGCACTCCATCAGCTCCTTCATGTGCAACATTGAACTATCCTACCAATGGAGCAATTGACATTAGCCCTTGTGGTACATTATTGGATTGGGATCCGGAAGCCTCGACTTGTAGTGGAACCGTAAGCTATGATGTGTATTTTGGAACCAATCCTACTCCGCCGTATTTATGCAATGTAACAACAGATCAATTTACCATTAACTTTGCTCTTAGCGAAAACACCACATATTACTGGCAAATTATACCTCGAGAAGGAGGAATGACTGCCTCTTCATGCAGCATTAGAAGTTTTACAACCGGTACTCGCACCAATTCAAACTATTGCATGACAGATGATGCAATTAATTATCCCGCGGGAGGTTCTAACTGCGCACAAATTACCGACGATGCAACTAGCCAACTTGGATGTATTTGGAATACCGGAACCATTTCATTTACCAGCTCTTTCGATTATACAATAAACATGTATTTTGGCGACGACGACGGAGGAGCTGATGGCTGTACCTTTGTATTCCAAAATAGTCCTGAAGGCGTTTCTGCATGTGGCAGCGATGGCGAACAACTCGGCGCTGGAGGAATTAGCAATGCTTTAGTTGTGGAATTTGACACCTACCAAAATACAGGCGAACCGGCATATGATCACACCGCTATTTATACTGGGGGTAATCTTACAGGAACCCCATTAGCCGGTCCGATTCAGGCAGACCCAAATGATGATAACCTAGAAGATGGGCTCATTCATGAGCTTCGTGTAACATGGGATGCGTCAACACAAGATTTATGCGTTTATGTTGATGGCAGCCAGCGCCTTTGTGCAAACAACGATTTTGTAACTAATGTTTTCGGTGGCAATTCAAATGTATATTGGGGTTTCACAGGATCAACCGGAGCTCTCACCAATCAACAATACTTCTGCCCAATTGACATTCCTCTTCCAATTGATTTAAAAAGCTACACGGTTTCATGCAGTGATGGCAACCCTGTATTAAGGTGGGAAATATATTCTTCCTTCAATAACGACTATTTCACGATTGAAAAAAGCAGCGATGGAATAAACTTTAAGCCTATTGCAGTCATTCAGGAAAGTGAAGCCATAGGATACAATGTATGGGAACATGTTGATTATAGCGATGAAAGCGGAACATCATATTATAAACTCATCCAAACTGATGTTGATGGCAGTTCAAAAACACTTGGAAATAAATCAATAAGCTGCAACACAACAAGTTCCAACCTCGAAATATTAAATATTACTGAAACAGGCGGAGTCATTAATATTGAATTCAGCACGCCATCTGAAGGAATACACAGTATTGAATTATATGATCTTTCCGGCAAACTAATTGGCAAACTGGAGGGAATATTTACAGAAGGCTACAACAGCGCAAAAATAAAAACAGACAAATCAGGACTAATGATTATTAAAATTATGAATGAAACAGATTATGTGATAAGTAAATACATCAATTAATTTACCCCCAAACTCAGAAAAGCCCCTTCGTGGGCTTTTTTTATTGCATCCATAATAAAACAAAATGTACAAATCCACTACATAAGCTATACAGTAATATTTGATTTATTACACCACGTTGTATTTCGTCACATTTTCTGGTCACACATCAATTAGCAGCGCATTAAACCAGACTATTGAAATACATTTGCCGATGAAATTATTACAGTTCATTGCAACCGACAAATTACACTTTAAAACAATATTGCTATGAAAATTACTTTGTTTGGCGTTGTTGCCCGTTTCACATTACTGCTGATTTTCGTTTTATGTGTTTTACTTATTTCAAACTTAGCCAAGGTACAAAAATCATGTTCAGCTGCTATAAGTGATACACCTTTCGTAACCGATAATGCTTACGACATTGGTCTTGCAGGAATCGATACAGACAGAAACTCAGAAATCAAAACATTTTCCGGCAATTGCGGATCACTAAAAGACTAATCTCTCAAATGCTTTTAATATAAAACAGAAGAGAAAAGGAGGAAGGAATGAAAATCACAATTATTATTTCAGCATTTGCATTTATGATTGCTTCAGGAAAACACACTTCAAACTTTGTTAACATGGTTGGCTTAAGCAGTGGTTTTTGCTACGCTGCGAAAAACAAGTCAAGCATTAATACATTTGTGTCTAGATCCTGTCTAAAAATAAAGCTCACTAGCAACGATAATAAATGGGAGCATATAGATTTCTGCTCCTAAAAATACTCTATTCAAACTATTAACAAAAACCAACAGAGCAAATACATTAATTCATTACATTTATCACACTAAGTAACTAACCCCCCAAAAAGCCCCTAGTGGGCTTTTTTAATTTTTGTTAACGACCCAATAATATGAAGGATAATTAATACATTTGTCATTCAATACCTAAAATGCTTTGAAATGGTTATACCTGGCAAATGGTATTCGGGTTTATTATTCTTTGTCATTTTCACAGTAGTTTCTCTTAATTCGGTCTTTTCTATGATTGACAGTATTTCGTCACATGAAAAGCAAGAAAAAGGCTCTGGGGAATTGCAGTATGATTATTACGAAAACCCTGAATTAGCCGGAATTATTAAACATCTGGAAACACAATACATTCAAAAAAGCGAGCTTCCGAGCGCAATCGACGTTTTTCTCAAAGCTGTAATTTTACATGAACACAAAAGCATCACACTAGGCAGCAATATAGAGAGCTTAGGCTGGGCTTTAATAGATATTGGTAATTCATTTTATAATATGCAAGACTATCTCTTTGCTGAGAAAGTTTTTGAAAAAGCACTTTTTCTGTTTATCCAAGCCAAAAGCAATTTAGGAACTATTACAACTATTAACAATATTGGCCTTTGCAAACTTCATCTTTTTGAGCCGGAAAATGCATTACAGGCATTTAAAAAAATGCTGGTATTCTCTACAGAGGTAAACGATAGTTCACGCATTTATGCTTCAACCATTTATATAGGAATGTCGCTTCGCGATGCAGGGAATTACAATGAAGCCATTCAAACTTTTGTGAACCTTGATAATTTTCCCACTAGCGAAGTTGAAAGAGTATTAATTCAATTGAAAAACCTTGAGCTTGGAGACACCTATATTAAGGTCAATTTAGTTGACTCAGCATACGCATGCTATACCCGAGCCAATGCAAACGACAAGGAGGCAGAAGCTTATTATAGTTCTTTTGGCTTGATTAAAATGGCCAAAATAGAATTAGAAAAAAACAATATCAATAAAGCCATTCAGCTTTCTGAAGACGCATATTACATGATAGACTCTGAGCAGTTCAGATCACTGAAAGCCACTGCTTGCGAAGTTTTATATCATTGCTACAAGAAAAAAGATAATGATAAACTTGCCTTAAAGTATTTTGAAGAATATCAAAAACTAAACAGCGATCTGAACAAAAAAGAAATCAGAAATTTTGTTGATACCTATAACCGAAAACTGGAACGCATAGGTATCAAACATGAATTAAACGAAATCAGAAAACAAAAAAACGAAGCCATTGCAGAAAGACATAACCAACAAAATCTGGCAGTATTTCTAGTCATAATGGCAATTCTACTGGTCGTCTCTATATTTGGTAGTCGAAATTTTTATTCCAGAACCAATATTTTGTTTAACCATGTAGAATCATATACCCCTTGGCATAAAATCATATTATCAATTTCCTTTCTGATTTACTTTACCACCTTCAATTATTTGTTTGTTCCTCTTGGAAATGCAATGGAAATACGCCAGTTAGAGCCCATTTACAGACTGATTCCAGGAATTATTTCTTTTTTGCTCAGCTCTGCTTTCTTTGTTTTATTTACAATAACCCAACAAGCCCGTAAAAAAGCAGAACAAAAGGAAAATCCATACACATACTATATTATTGCTACACTATTTATTACAACATGCCTATTACAATATTTCTATTTTAATTCACTCTCTTTTGGTGGAATAAACTTCCTCCTTTCTCTGACAATAATTGTTTTTGCATCCTTCATTGTGCCTCTTTATGCATTTATTCTTTTAGTTGAAAATATAATTCTGCGTCAAATTGAAAATATTTCTAAGTCTTTAAACCAAGACATCAGCGATATCAACACAAATTATTTTCCAAAGGAAAAAACTGTTTCTATTGCTTCTGAAAAAACAAAGGGAAAATTAAACTTCAATATTTCAAGTCTTATCAGTATCGAAGCAAAAGGGAATTATTGTATGTTTAATTTTGATGAAGGAGAGCGTTTGTCGACAGAAATGTTACATATCACCATGAAATCAATTGAAGAACAATTTTGTGATTTTGAAAATATTATTCGTTGCCATAAATCATTTTTTGCCAATATCCATAAAATTGAGAAAGTATCTGGAAACTCACGCGGATACTTCTTACACCTAAAACACTGCTCAGAATCAATGCCCGTTTCAAGAGGTTACCAAAAAAAAGTAATGGCAAAAATTAGGGAAGCAAAAGCACACCTTTCATAATACATCAAAATGCTATTTTTTTATTTACCTCTTCTTCACAATAACCTGACGAGTTGAACGCGATTTTTGCTCCAGCAAAATTTTTCTATCCTTTATAACTTCTTCCTCTTTCGATTCATTATAATGACGAATAGTAATTAACTCAACATTATCATTATATCTTAATACAAAACGCTCTTGCAAATCCTTTAGCAGCATCGGCATTTTTACCACATTGTTGTCACAACAAAACGAAAAACTTACTGCAGAATTCTGCATCATGCGAACCCTGATATTATTACGAGAAAGCACAGAAAATATATCACTCAAGTTTTTCTCATTTATGAACGAAAAGTCTTTTGGCAAAACTGAAACAAGCATCTGATTAAACTTAAAAATATAAGAGGGCTTGCTCTTGTCATCCTTCATGTCTTGATTAATACAAGTTCCGGGTAATTCAGGATGCAGAAAAGAACGCACATAAAGCGGTATCCTCTTGTTTTCGAGAGGTTTAATCGTTTTAGGATGAATTACACTTGCACCATAGTATGCAAGCTCAACGGTTTCTCGGTATGACAAATGTGGCAAAAATTCAGCGTCAGGCATTATCTTTGGATCACCATTCATAACCCCTTGAACATCTTTCCATATATGCATTTCCTCCGCATCAGCGCAGTAAGCAAAAACAGATGCCGTAAAATCAGACCCCTCTCGACCCAATGTAGTGGGTCTTCCATCTTCTGTTCCTCCAATAAAACCCTGAGTTAGAATAATCTTTCGACCATTTTCTTCAAAATATTTACGGCAACACTCCTGAATTCGCTCATAAGAAAGATCCCAATCTACGTATGCATCCCTAAAATTATCATCGGTTATTACAAGCTTGCGCGCATCAACCAGCTCTGCCATTAAACCACTTTCCTTAAAATGAGCAGCAGCAATGCATGAAGCAATGCGCTCGCCAAAATGTACAATTCGATCGTAACTCTGATCAAAATATGGCTCTGGCGTTTTTTCGATTTCAACTCGCAATTCATCAAAAATCTGATTCAAGTTAGAATAAATAAGATGAGAAGAATCAGTAAAAAGCTCTTCAACAATAGCTCTATGATAGCTATTCAACTCCTCTAAACGCTTCAAAGCCTCTTTTATGTCGCTATTATATAAAGCCTCATGTATTTTTTCCAGCGAATTCGTGCTTTTTCCCATAGCCGACACCACCAAAATTAATGGAGAAGCAGCATGCATTTTCAAAATCTCTGAAGCATTGCGAAGGGACGCTGCATCACGTAGTGAAGCACCCCCAAACTTAAAAACCTTAATTTTTGACACATTACGATCCATGTGTACAAAGGTAGGTATTTATGAATAAAATCTTCTCATTTCTTGTATTAGAACACGAATAAATTAAAGCATTCAGTCACTCGCCGATACCCCATTATTCAACACTTGCAATGAGGAGAATTTTCAAAACACTAGTATTCATTAGCATTGCTTTTCTATATTTATATTTCGTTTTAACAAATCAGCATCAACTCAATACATAAAAATAATTATTATCATATTGTTCAAAATCCCCCTCTGCTACACAATAAAATCAGCAGTTTTTCGTATCTTTACCATCTAAATCATGATTTGTTTTTATGACTGTCCGAAAACTAATTTCAGGAGCTGTGTTTCTTTTGTTTTTTGTGCTCGCACAAACGACACAGGCGCAGTTTTTTAGTGGCAGCAACATGAGTTTTGGTAAAAACCGAATTCAAAACAACGAAGAACGCATCTGGAGCCTTTTCCGCTTCGATGATTTTGACTTCTATTTCTATCAGGATGGCCGCAAACTCACAATTAATGGCGCAAAATACGCCTATACGGCTTTAGATGAAATGAATGACAAACTCGGCTATAAGTCTGAAAAAAAAATCCATTTCATTGTTTTCAATTCCATGAGCGACATGAAATCGTCGAATATTGGTCTCGACAATGAAATACTGTATAACACCGGAGGACTCACCAATGTAGTTGACAACAAGGTCTTTCTATACTTTAATGGTCGCTATGCAGATTTTGAGCAACAAATACGTTTTGGAACCGCACAAGTTATGATTAATCAAATGCTTTTTGGTGAAAGCATTAGCTCAAATGTAAAAAACTCAACCCTTCTTGCTCTTCCAAAATGGTATACAGATGGTTTGGTTAGTTTTCTAGCCTCAAAGTGGAGTGTTGAACAAGATGATAAAATGCGAGACGGTGTTATCAATGGGAAATACAGAAAATTCAATTATTTGGAAGGGGAAGATGCTGTTACCGCCGGTCATTCTATTTGGAAATTCGTAAGCGATAAATATGGCGCCGAAGTTATTCCCAATATAATTTATATGACTAAAGTAAGCCGAAATGTTGAAAGTGGCTTTCTCTATGTCTTGGGCATCTCTTTCAAAAACCTGATGATGGATTGGTACAATTATTACTCTTTCCTCTATACAAACCAAGTAAAAGAAAGGGAAAAACCCGAAAATACGGGTATTGATTTTAAGGTGAAGAAAAAACCCTATTACTATCAGACTCAGTTAAGCCCAGACGGCAAATACATGACTTATGTTTTTGATAAAACCAACAAGAAAAAACTATATATATACGATCGAGAGAACGGGAAACGCAAAAAACTGTATCGCCTTGGCACCAAATTAGACGAAATGCCAGACATGTCGTACCCGCTTACAGCTTGGCACCCAACCTCAAAACTTTTCGCATGGGAAGTAGAAAAAAAAGGCCGAAGAGTGCTTTACCTGTATAATGTAGAAGACAAAACAACTGAACAAATTTTCATCGACCAATTTAATAAAATCACAGATATTTCATATTCACCCGATGGATTATGGCTGCTTATGTCGGCTGTCGTAAACGGGCAAAGTGATATTTTCCTCTATTCCACTGGAAGTAAATCTTTCAAACGAATCACAAACGATGAATACGATGATCTAAACCCTCGCTTTGTAGACGATGGAAACATGATTGCTTTTAGCTCAAATCGCATCAGCGATACACTAGTATTCGAAAAACTAACTTATCTCACCGATTATTCTGACACCCTTTTCAAACAAGAATACCTCGACATTTTTGCCTATAATTTCAAAACGGAAAGCCCTGTGCTTTTGAGGGTAACAAATACTCCTGCTGCTAATGAAACCAAGCCTATGCCATATAGCGACGGATATTTTGCTTATCTCAGCGATGAAAGTGGCATCAACAATATGTATTTAGCTCGTTTTGATAGTAGTATCTCCTACGTGGATACTGCTGTGCACTATCGATATTATGCCGAAAGCTTCCCTGTCTCCAATTATCAGTATAGTATTCGAGATTTTGAATCCTATGGCACCAGTGATTTTTTTATGCAAGCTTTTTCAATAAATAAAAAATCGGTTTTAATGGTGCAGGAAAAAACACAAGCATCCGAAATCCTTCCAGCCGAAATTAAAGCCACTGAGTGGTCAACTGAAAGAGAGAAAATAGTGTTTGCCGATGCAAAAAACAATACCAGTCAACAAATTCAAAAAAACACAAATCGGCAAGGCTTTATAAACCTGCAACAAGATTCCGGGAATGTGAATATATATGACTATCGATTCTCCGACACTAATAAAGAACAGGACGTAAAAAAGAATGCTCAAATCCCAAATAAGGACAGCATTCCGGAAAAGAAATTCAAATTACCAAAACAACAAAACTATGACGTGGAATATAGTATAGATCAGTTGGTTTCACAAATCGACTTTTCTTATCTAAACACTTCCTATCAACCCTATGCTGGATATGGCCCCATATACATAAATCCTGGTAATAATGGGTTTTTTCAGGTCGGGGTAAGCGACCTGCTTGAAGATCATCGCCTTATTGGAGGAATGAAACTCTCTTTTACCCTCGATAATAATGAGTATTTCCTCAGTTATGAAAACCTTAAAGGACGCCTCGACAAACAAATTATTCTGCACAGATTATCTTATGAGTCTGCGACAGAAACAAGTATCTTGAAGCATCACCTTCACGATGTAAACTATGTTCTTAAGTGGCCTTTTAGCCAGGCTTTGGCACTTAAAGGAACCGGAATCTTCAAATACAATAATCAGATTTTTCAATCTATTGATTATAACAATCTTGCAGAACCTGATCTTCACTCATTTTGGACAGGCCTACGCCTTGAATTGGTTTTCGATAATACCCGCTCACCCATGAAAAATATTTATTATGGCATGCGCTATAAGGTTTTTTCTGAGTATTATCAGGGTATTGATAATAAAAAACTGAACCTCATTACTGCCGGCTGCGACTTCAGACATTACGCTCGTATTCATCGTACTTTTATTTGGGCCAACCGACTTGCATTCGGAACATCATTTGGCTCCACCCGCCTAATCTATTTTCTTGGTGGTGTCGACAATTGGTTCCTTCCTTCTTTCAATAATGCCAATCCTGTTAGTAATACTGTTGATTATGGTTTTCAAACGCTTGCAACCAATATGCGAGGATTCCAACAAAATATTCGCAATGGAAATACTTTTGCTGTTTGGAATAGTGAACTCAGATTTCCTGTTTTTCGTTACCTTTTTAATCGCCCCATCAAGTCTGAAATTCTGAATAATTTTCAAATCGTTGGCTTTGGAGATCTTGGCTCTGCCTGGATGGGATTGAACCCGTATGCAGAAGAAAATGTTATGGTGCCAGAAACCTATTATCAGAGACCAATTACGGTAACCATAAAAACGCCGCGAAATCCTTTAGTTGGGGGCGTAGGGGCAGGTCTTCGAACTACCTTGCTCGGATATTTTATTCGCTTCGATGTGGCATGGGGAATTGAAGAAGGCCAGGCATATAAACCCAGATACTATCTTTCATTTAGCCTTGATTTTTAATATGAAAAATAAAATTAAGCTCGTCGTTGATGAAGTGTTTGCCAAAATGGTTGACATTAGAAGACACCTTCATATGTTTCCAGAACTCTCTGGCATGGAGAAAAATACAGCAGACTATATTTCAGGAATATTACATGAATGGGAAATTCCCCACGTCAGAAACATTGGAGGGTATGGTATTGTGGCACAAATTGATGGGCAAAATCCTGAATCATGTTGTGGTGCACTTCGTGCTGATATGGATGCTCTTCCGATTGAAGAAGCAAATGAAACTCCTTATAAATCAAGAAACCGCGGTGTAATGCACGCCTGTGGACATGATGCACATACTGCTGCACTATTGGGTTCAATATATATCTTAAATTCTCTCAAAAACTCTTTCAACGGCCGGCTTAAATTCTTTTTTCAACCTTCTGAAGAAAAATTTCCAGGCGGCGCCAGTCAAATGATTAATGACGGGGTTCTAGAAAACCCTAGAGTTGATTTTATGTTGGGGCAACACGTACTACCAACCATGGAAGTAGGAAAAGCCGGAGTTAAAGCCGGAATGTATATGGCGTCAACCGACGAAATATATATTACAGTAAAAGGCAAGGGAGGCCATGCCGCCACCCCTGAGTTGCTGGTCGACCCTATTATTATTGCTTCTGATATTCTAACCTCATTACAACAAGTAGTGAGTCGCAAAAACAACCCGTCTATTCCTTCTGTACTATCTTTTGGACGCTTTATTGCTGATGGACGAACCAATATTATTCCCAACGAGGTAAAACTGGAAGGAACTTTCCGCACATTTAACGAAGAATGGAGAGGAGAAGCCCACACACACATTGAACGCATTGCAACAGGTATTGCCGAAAGTATGGGTGCTACTTGTGAGGTTAATATTGCACATGGTTATCCATTCTTGGTCAACAATGAAGAAATGGCCACTATTTTTAAAGAAATTGGCATAGATTTACTTGGTAACGATAATTTTGAAGACCTTTCTCTGCGAATGACCGCTGAAGACTTTGCCTATTTCTCACAAAAAGTACCCTCTGTTTTTTATCGATTTGGTGTTGCCAATCAAGATAAGGGAATCAATTCAAATTTACACACACCAACCTTCGATCTTGATGAAGATGCCTTGAAAACAGCCGCATCACTCATGTCATTTGCCGCAATCCGATTCGTAAATCATTTTTCAAAAAAATAAAATGCATCGACTTACACTTCTCATTATAGTAATTGTTCTTGCAGCTTGTACATCCAAACCAAAAATTCAATCAAAATATCAAGGTTTTGAAAATCAATGCTGGAAAAAAAATAGCCCTATTGAATTTACTTATGAAATTTCTGACACCAGTCTGCAATATTCGCTAAATGCCAGTCTGCGTTATAATCGAAATTTTAGCTTCAACGCTCTTAACATGAGTGTTTCATTACTCAGTCCTTCGGGATCATCCCGTTTTCAAGGAATTGCTCTGGACATCAAAAACAAAAATGGTTCTTACAAAGGAATAGATAAATCAGACCATCTAGAATTAGAATTCATCATTTTTAATGAGCTTCGCTTTAATGAGGAAGGAGAATGGACTCTTAATGTTACACACAAAATGCCCATTGATATATCCCGAGGCTTGATAGGAATAGAATTTGAGCTCAAACCATTGGAATAAAAAAAGGGCCACAATTGTGACCCTTTGAATAATAAAGTTTCTCATGAATTAGTCAACAAGAATGCGACTGGCGCTGCGAGTTCCATTTTCGCTTGTAAGTACAATATTGTACAAACCGCTATTGAATTCGCTTACGTTTATGCTTGCAGAATTGTTGAATTCAGCATTATAAACCAATTGTCCATTGATATTGAAAATTTCAATAGTTCCCTTTATCTCAGCATTGACATGAACGAAATCGATGGCAGGGTTTGGGAAAATCTCTGTTGAGAATTCGTTTTCTTCTATACCAGTATACTCAGAAACATCTGATGCCATACGAGGGAGCAATTCCCATGTTGAGTATGAATAGAAAAGAACTCCGGTAACATTATAGCTGGTTCCTTGCGTTGGGTTGTAGTCATAAATATTGTCTCCAACGAATAAAGAGTCACCAACAACACCAATAGCCCACATTCCGTAGCCCACATTGTCGTCAAGGCAGTTTTCGTTAGTTACACTAATAAGAACACTTTCGTATTCTTCAGCCTTTGCTGTTGAATGTGTAACTGCCTCGGCCTGAACAGGGTTTCCACTGCTTACAATGGTGAAATTACTAATGCTCTTTAGTTCTGTTAAATTAAAATACTCATCAACTGTTCCACTAAGAGTAACACTGTCGCCAATAACAGGAGTGTTATTGTAGTCTAAAACAAAAAGACCAGACCAAGAACCAGAACCAGATTGCAGCCAATATCCAGTAGTATCGCTTGTTACTGCAGTTACAATACCGCCTGTATTTACTATATCTCCTTTATATGGAGAATCACCCCCTACGCTAAACTGAATATCGTAAATACTTACATCTGGGACAACAATGCTAAGTAATGTTACAGTAACATCGTCAATTTGAATATGATCAATGTCTGCATTGGTAAGGGCTACAGAGAAAATAATCTCAGCAGATACTGCTCCTGATCCAGGAATAAGAACAGTATCAATAAGTTCAGTCCAAGTGCTGGTGTTCATGTTGTGGTAGTCGTTGTAATCGTATGTAGAAGCAGTTAGTTCTACAATGCCTGTTCTAATATCACCATGACCACGAACCCAATATGAAACCTCATAAAACTCACCTGCATTTACAGACTGGCCAACAGATGTAAATCTTTTATGCCCAGACTCTTTATTAATCAGTTGAACAGCAGAAGAACCACCATGAACATTGCTGGTATATTCAAGGACGCTATCCACTTCAATATTAGTTTTTGTCCCCATCCAGTTATCAGGATTTCCACCGGTCCATGATTCAAATCCGTCGGAAATTAACTGAGAATATCCTGATAATGAAAAAATCATAATCAGAGAAATTAATAATAAACTTTTTTTCATAACACAAAATTTTTTTACAAAAATACGAATAAATCATGAATACAAGTGATAAGAAATGTTTAATTTTAGCTTGTTGAATTAATTGCCTATGATTTTAAAAGAATTTATTCGTCAACTTGAAGCTGAAATCCCCTCCGCAATACAAGAATCTTACGATAACACAGGATTGCAAGTGGGCAATATCAATGCTGAAGTCTCAAAAGCACTGATTTGCATGGATATCACTTATGAGGTTCTGGAAGAAGCACTTACTCAATCTTGTGATCTTATTATTTCCCATCACCCTTTATTATTTCACTCCATTAAAAGAATAGATGCAAGTCGCAATCCCGGTAAATTAATTCATTTTGCCGTTAAAAATGATATTTCAATATACTCACTACATACTTCCATTGACAAATATGAGTTTGGGGTAAGTTATGCACTCGCAGAACGCCTAAATCTCTTAGAAATTCGTGTTTTACAACCAGAGAAGTCTTTGCTAAAAAAGCTGGTAACTTTCTGTCCTACAGCCCAATCGGCTTCTCTTAGAAATGCCCTTTTCAATGCTGGAGCAGGACATATCGGCAATTACGACTCCTGTAGCTTCAATATTGAGGGCAAGGGAACATTTCGCGCCTTAGAAGGAACAAATCCTTATGTTGGAAAACCAGGCGAGTTGCATACTGAAGACGAAAGCAGAATAGAAGTTATTTTCCCTGAATGGAAAAAAGAATCATTATTAAAAGCCTTACTTGCCAACCATCCATACGAAGAAGTGGCTTATGATATTTACCCCCTCGAAAACAACCTTGAAAACACAGGTCTTGGAGCGATCGGAAACCTAAAAACATCTATTGAAGCCAAAGATTTTATACTAAAAATTCAAAAAGAGTTTAACAAGAACCCTTTACGTTTCAATAAGTATAGTGGAAAAATAAGCCGAGTGGCAGTTTGCGGAGGCTCCGGTGCTTCTTTACTCGAACACGCAATTTCTGCAGGAGCAGATGCATTCATTAGTGCAGACATAAAATACCACGATTTTCAAGCCGCATCTGAAAGAATATTAATGATTGATGCTGGTCACTATGAAACAGAAATACAAGTATTACATCTTATTAAAGAACTTATTTCAGAAAAAATTCCTACCTTTGCAAGCCTAATTTCGGAGACGGACACAAACTTCGTAAGGTATTCAAAATAAACAATTTATACACTATGGCGGTCAGCAAGGAAAAAAAGAGCACAAGTAAAGCAAAAGAGGCTACTACTGCTAAGAAGACAAAAGCAACTACAAAAGCTAAAGAAGAGCCTGTAGTAACACTGGAAGAAACGGAAGATAAATCTGAGAACATCATTCACCAGAAGCTTAAAACCTTGTATTCTTTACAGGTGATAGATACTCAAATCGATAAGATTCGTGTTGTTCGCGGAGAGCTCCCACTTGAAGTTCGCGACCTTGAAGACGAAATTGAAGGTTTACAAACCAGAATCGATAATTTCAAAATTGAGATTGATGAATACGAGCAGCATCTGTCTGAGCATAAACATTCTATTTCCCAAAGCAAGGAAATGATTAAAAAATACGAAACTCAGCAGCAAAATGTAAGGAACAATCGCGAATACGAATCATTATCTAAAGAGATTGAGTTTCAAAACCTTGAAATCCAATTGAGTGAAAAGAAAATGAAAGAGGCTAAAATCAGTGTTGACAGCAAACAAGCTATTATTGATGAAGCCACTGCTAAATTAAATGATAAAAAAGAAAACCTCGATGCCAAAAAAGGCGAATTAGCTGAAATTATCGAGGAAACTGAAAAGGAAGAAAAAATATTAACTGCAAAATCAGAAAAAGCACAGAAACAAATTGAAGAGAGACTTCTCTATGCTTATACTCGTATTCGCAAAAACGTACGTAATGGATTGGCTGTTGTAAAAGTTGAACGCGATGCATGTGGTGGCTGTTTCAGCAAAATTCCTCCTCAACGCCAAATGGAAATAAAACTAAACAAAAAAATTATTGTTTGCGAATATTGTGGACGCATACTTGTTGACAACGAGATTGCGCAGGAAGTTGAAATCGAGTTATAATATTTCACACGACTTACTTAAAATAAAAAAGGCTGCACCGGACTAGGGCAGCCTTTTTTGGCACTTATATACTGCTAATTCATGTCGGAGAAGCGCAATCCAAGAGTAATAAGGAAACTACTTTTTACCAAGTCTGTTTTAACAGGGTTTAGAGTCATACCCAAATTACTAATCACTTCAGGGCTATAAAGATAGTAGTCTTCACTTCTCATTGAATACACATACGCAAAATCAATGAAGTAAAATTTCTCGCGAATTCCAAAGCCGGCATGAATTGATGTAGTTGACATATCATTTAAGCTGTTGGCAAAGGGAGATCCGTAATATGAGAATCCTCCTCTTACTGAGAATGGTTTGAAAACCCATTCGGTTCCAACCTTAAAATTATGAGCAACAGTATAGTTTGTTGTAATATTTTCGTTGGCATCCATAAAATCATACATTGGATCTGTTGATCTGATACGAGCCTGGCCATAATCAACCATTTCGTAATCGGCTGAAATAACACCCATTTTTTTAATGATAAAGGCAATTCCACCCATCATACGCATGGGAGTAGTCATTTTGTAATCGTAAACCCCTTGAGGAGAAACGCTCTCATAACTATTTGTAGAAAATTCCGACTTGATAACACGGCTATATGTATCGTGCATTCTAAAAAAGCTCGGAGTGTGAACAGCTCCTGAAATGCGCACCCAATCAGTGATTCTAAAAATCATTCCAAGCTTAAAATTGAATCCCGTACCAGTAGTATTAATTTCATCATTTATTGCCAATGAGTTAAACATTGGGATGGTATCGGCATTGTCAATTTCTTTATAGTAAGAATCCTCAACATAACGTAAATAAGGAAAGCCCATGGTGCCGCCAAGATAAAAGCGATCGTTATAATTACCTCCGAAACTTAATACCATTTCATTAATTCCTCCCGAAGTAATGGTGCTTTTCTGTTGGTATACACCACCATCAAAGGCCTTAACATAACTATTGCTACCACCTAAAGTATCGAGCAGCCATGTATTCCATGCCAATTCTGTATCGAAAGAATTCAGATTGGTATACTCTTTACCATCAGCATAATACTTATATACGTCGAGAATACTGTTTTCAGAGTTATCTCCCGACATGATATAACTACTATTAAAATCAGCCGCACGGTTTACACCAAAACCAAACTGAATGTTCTTCCACTCCGGTTGATCGCTACTAGTACTAATGTCTCCGGCGAAAACCATTCCTATATTTGATAGAGAAAGTCCAGCTTTACTATCTTCGCTAACATGAGAATTGTATGTTGAAGTAGCATTGGCAAAATTTATTTGAGGTGCAAACATCATTTCTGATGTTTTATATACCCCAATACCGCCAGGGTTAGTGCTTAGTGTAGAAAAGTCGGCACCCAGAGCCGAGAAGGCTCCACCCATTGCAACAAAGCGGGATGTTCCACCATACATAAGATATGAGTAACGAAGTGCATCTGTTTCATTCTGTGAGAGCAAAAAGAGGCTCATCAGTATTCCAATAGTACTTAAAATTAATTTTTTCATCGTTCCAAGTTTTTATAGTTCATATTAGTCTTATGATATTATCTTCCGCCCCTTGATGAGCTGCTGTGGCTAGAAGAAGAACCGCTTGAGCGAGAGCTGCTGCTTGAATGTGAACTGCTTGAGCTTGGACGTGAAGAGCTACTTGAGTGACTAGAAGAACTGGAGCTTGGGCGAGAATAGCTACTGCTTGAAGAACTTGAGCTTGGACGTGAAGAACTGCTTGAACTTGGGCGGGAGTAGCTGTTACTACTACTGCTTGAGCTTGGACGTGAATAACTATTGCTACTACCACTGCTTGAGCTTGGGCGTGTATTCGAGCTTGGTCTTGATGTATTAGTATTGCTCGGGCGAGTATAGTTATTATTTCCTGAACTATTAGGTCTGGTGTATGTATTATTACTATTGTTTGAATTAGTTGGACGCTGGTAAGTGTTGCTCCCGGAGGAGTTACCAGAGGAATTATTCCTCTGGTAAGTTCCGGAACTGTTATTTGGTCTTTGATAATTCGTTCCAGGGCTATTGTATTCACGACTCGACTGAGGCTTGGTATAGTTTGGTGAAGTGTAATTCTGAGTAGGCCTTGTTGATGAATTAGTATTCCCTGAAGAATTTGTCGGGTCGTTCTGACGAACAGCATTGTTATTTTGTGAGCTATTATTATTGATGTTTCTACTTGAATTATTAACAGCATTGCTATTCGTAGCATTACTATTATTATTCACTCTTGAAGAATTACTGCTTGAGTTCGTATTGTTGTCCAACCTTGAAGAATTGCTACTAGAGTTCGTATTGTTATTTATTCTAGTTGAACTACTATTTACATTAGCATTGCTGTTATTATCCAATCTCGAAGAATTGCTACTTGCACTAGTATTATTGTTCAATCTTGAAGAGTTGTTAGTCGCACTAGTATTAGTATTCAAACCACTGGTATTGATGTTTTCTGAAGAGAGGGTAGTTTCGTAGCGATCCCCGAACGAAAGTGAAGTAACAGGCTGTGTAGTTGTTCCAGGGCCTTCAGGGCGAGAGTTCGTAGATGATCCACTGATATAGTCGCGGGGTCCGTAGTATACATCATTTGATGAGTACATGTCGTAGCTGTTATAATAGTAGTAGCTGTTTCCATAGTAGCCGTCATAGTAGCCATCGTAGTAGCCATTCCAATAGCCATTGTTGTAGCCATTATTATAGCCACTGTAGTAGCCACCACCGTATCCCCACCATGAGCTATAAGGGTTTCCCCAACCATAGTGGTGGTAATATGGACTGTATCCCCAATAGTAGTGAGGTCTGTAACCCCAACCATAATATGAAGAAGGTCTCCACCAACCATAAGAATAATATACAGATACACCATAATAATAAGGATCATAAGTATACCAGTACATATTGGTATAATAAGGATCGTAATAGTTATATCCGTAATATGGGTTATAGAATCTACGCAGACGGGTAGTATACTCATAATCATAGTAATCGTCAGAATAATAATTATTGGTAACATAAGTGTTGCCATCCTCATCATAATAACTTTCGCTATTTGAATAACCATTACCATCATTGTTGGCATTTTCATCATAATAATCGACGGGAGCTCTATTGTTCTCATCGTTATACGTTGAACTTGCATCAGGATTATAATCCTGTGCGGTAGATCCTGCGCCGTTATCGTAATTAGCGTGTGTTACTGCATCATTTCTTGAGTAATACACGTCGTCATATGGAGATGTGCTGTAGTAATTTACAGAGCATCCGGAGAGCAGGATAATTGCCATTAAAGCCGAAAAATATACAGTCCTTTTCATTTCTTTTTCCTCCGAATTTTTATTAGTAACTTTGTTTCCCAATAATAGAAACAAATTTCGTACCAAAATGGCAAAAAAGATCACTTCCAGAAAAGAAAATTATTCGCAATGGTATATTGATATTGTCCAAAACGCAGGACTGGCAGAGAATTCAGCCGTCAGGGGCTGTATGGTAATTAAACCATACGGGTATGCGATCTGGGAAAAGATGCGCGACGCATTAGACAAGAAGTTTAAGGACACCGGGCACACAAATGCCTACTTTCCAATTTTCATACCAAAGTCCTTTTTTTCAAAAGAAGCTAGCCACGTTGAGGGATTTGCCAAAGAATGCGCCATTGTAACACATTACCGACTTAAAAATGATCCCAATGGAAACGGCGTCATAGTAGATGAAGACTCAAAACTAGAAGAAGAGCTCATTGTCAGACCGACATCCGAAACCATTATATGGAGTACCTATAAAAACTGGATTCAATCGTATCGTGATTTACCTTTACTGATAAATCAATGGGCGAATGTAGTTCGATGGGAAATGAGAACTCGTTTATTTTTAAGAACAGCAGAGTTTTTATGGCAAGAAGGTCACACGGCACATGAAACACGCGAAGAAGCCATTGAGGAAACCGTAAAAATGATGAATGTTTATGCCGATTTTGCTCAGGACTGGATGGCTATTCCCGTGCTCAAAGGAGTAAAATCGGAAAGTGAACGCTTTGCAGGAGCAGAAGAAACCTATTGTATTGAAGCCATGATGCAGGATGGCAAAGCGCTTCAAGCAGGAACTTCTCATTTTTTGGCACAAAATTTTGCCAAAGCTTTTGACGTACAATATCTAAACAAAGAGAATAAACTCGAATATGTTTGGGCTACTTCTTGGGGCGTTTCTACACGATTAATTGGAGCATTGATTATGACTCATAGTGATGATAATGGATTAGTCTTACCCCCTGCTTTAGCCCCTATTCAGGTTGTTATTGTTCCCATCTTCAGGAAAGCGGAACAAAAAGAAGCGCTCATGGAGTATGTTAACAGCATTTACTCAGAGTTAAAAAAAGCGGGAGTTACTGTAAAACTTGATGACAGCGAACATTTTTCACCTGGATACAAATTTGCAGAATATGAAATGCAGGGTGTTCCTTTGCGAATTGCTGTTGGTCCAAGAGACATGGAAAACAATGCAGTTGAGATGGCTCGACGAGACACTCTTACAAAAGAAATCATATCGAGAGAGAATTTAACTGAAAAAGTACTAGCCCTCATGGTTGATATTCAAAGAAACTTGCTAGAAAATGCCAGCAAAATGCGTGATGGAATGAGTAAAAAGGTAGATACATGGAACGAGTTTAAAGAGGCTATTGATAATGAAGGCGGATTTTTGTATGCACATTGGGATGGAACGACTGAAACAGAAGGCAAAATTAAAGAAGAAACTAAAGCCACTATTAGATTAATTCCGTTGGATGCCCCTGAAGAAGAAGGAAAATGCGTGTACTCAGGCAAACCTTCCAAACGCAGAGTGGTATTTGCTAAAGCTTATTAAAAATGGATATTAGATTGCAAGAGTTTCAGCGTTTGCTGGATATAATGGATAAACTTAGACTTGAGTGTCCTTGGGACATGAAACAAACAAATGAGAGTTTGCGGCATCTCACTATAGAAGAAACATATGAATTGGCAGATGCTATTTTGGACAAAGATTCCGATTCAATTATGCATGAACTCGGAGATTTAATGCTGCATATTGTTTTTTACGCAAAAATTGGATCTGAAAGCAAGTCCTTCGATATTAGTAATGTTTTATACCACATCAATGAAAAGCTCATTCGTCGACATCCACATATTTTTTCGGATATTAAAGTGAGTGATGAGGAAGATGTAAAAGCAAATTGGGAAAAAATTAAAATGACTGAAGGACGCAAGAGTGTGCTAGAAGGTGTTCCCCAGAGTTTACCAGCGATGGTTAAAGCGTATCGCATGCAGGAAAAGGTGAAGGGTGTGGGTTTTGAATGGGAAAATATTAACCAAGTATGGGATAAGGTGAAGGAGGAAATGGAAGAATTTGAAGCTGAAATTTCGGCCGGTCTTTTGAACGAAAGAGCTGAAGAAGAATTTGGGGATTTGCTTTTTGCTCTTATCAATTATGCACGTTATGCAAAAATTAATCCTGAAGATGCATTAGAACGCACCAATAAAAAATTCATTACGCGATTTACCATTATTGAAGAGGAAGCTAAGAAAATGGGTCGCGAACTCACCGATATGAGCCTTCAGGAAATGGATGCAATATGGGAAGAGGCAAAAAAGAGATAATCAATTTCTTATTAATTATTGCATAGCTTATTAAAAGCGCTTCTGTATTAGGAAATAAAAAAAATCACGTACATTTGTAAAAACCACTTTTGCATGGAATACAATATTATTAATATGGGCATGATCGGAACACCAGAAATTATTGTGATTGTTCTGGTTGTTATATTATTGTTTGGTGGACGAAAAATTCCTGAGCTTATGCGTGGATTAGGAAAAGGGGTAAGAGAGTTTAAGAACGCCTCGAGTGGCCTTGATGCTGAAGAAACAGACAGTAGCAAAGATAAAAAAGAAGACACAGACAAAAAAAGCTAGTGCATGTCTGAGCAGGACTATAGTTTCTGGGATCACCTGGATGAGCTCAGGAAGCATCTTCTTCGTGCTTTTATTGTGTTTTTTATTCTATTTATAGTTCTTTTCAATTTCAGATCGTTTCTTTTTGACACTTTTTTATTAAGCTTACTACATGAAGACTTTATAACTTACCAATGGATTGCCTCTTTGGGGAAATTCCTGAACCTTAGTTCCATCTCGTCGCCTGAAATAGGATTTAGCTTAATCAACACAAAGCTTTCTGGTCAGTTTATGGCGCATATTTCAGTTTCAGCGTTGGTTGCAGCCATTATATCTTTCCCCTACCTTGTTTATCAACTATGGCGATTTATTAAGCCAGCTCTTTATAAGCGGGAAAAAAAGATTATCAGAACAAATGCATTTATAATTGTTTTGTTATTTTTACTAGGTGCAAGTTTTGCTTTTTTAATAATTACCCCACTCTCGGTATTATTTCTAGGGAATTATCAAGTGAGTCAAGCCGTGACCAACACAATAACCCTATCCTCTTATTTACAGGTTTTTAGCACTAGTATATTATTAACCGGTCTTATGTTTGAGCTACCGGTTATGCTTAGAATTCTGGTTTTTATTGGCATTACAACCGTTGAAGGACTTAAAAAATATCGAAAACATGCAATAGTGGCTGGATTAATTTTGTCGGCCATTATTACTCCAACCACAGATCCGTTTACCATGTTATTGGTGGCATTGCCAGTTTATTTTCTCTTTGAAATAAGTATTATATTTACCCGAAAAAAGCAGCAAAATGACGGCAAAGATAATATTTGATGTTGGCCCCTTACAGGAAATCAGCGTATTTGCTATCTCTGCACCGATGCGAGATTATCGCTTTATTTGGTATTTGAATAAGAGCATTGAGCCCGATTTTATTAAAGGCGAACCATATATCCATTTCAACAAACGTCAAAAAAAAGAAATCCCCTTCAGTATTTTTCTTTGTCAAGAATACTCAGACATGTTTTTCATTGGTAATCGCACAGAAAATCACGCATTATTTAAACAATATAAAGGCGTAGATTTTTTTCTTATCTGGGATCGTGAATTAAATAAAAATGAAGCATCCACCTGGAAAGCCATATTAAAATCTGTGCCAGGATTAACGCTTGCCAAACAAATTGAAGGCGATGCACTGGTAGACTTTCAAACCATAGTTGCTGAGATGGAATATCAAAAAATGGACAGAAAAGAAAAGGAACAGGAACTCTAATCTTCAGGTCTGTATTCTTTAACCCTCTTTCCGTTGCTATCGAAAAAGACTTTGTAAATCACTTTACCATCTTTATCATAATACACCCATTGTCCTACCTTTTTAGTATCGTCGTATTGACCAGTTGATGCCATTTTCCCATTAGGGAAATACTCTATAATTTTTCCTTCAGGACGACCATTTTTAAATTGCTGTTGTCTAATTTTTGATCCGTATTTATCGTAAAAAGTCCATGATCCGTTTTTGATATTCATTTTATAATTGCCTTCCTCAACTGGCTTACCGCTTTCGCCATATTCGACGTAATGACCATTTTTCATTCCCTTATAATACGTAGCTTCGTAAAGGTAATTGCCTGTAGGTAGAAAAAACACATCATGACCATGTTTCACACCATTTTTATATGTAGTTTCATATTTTAACTGCCCATCTGAGTAATATCCCTTCCAATCACCGTCCATAATACCAGCCTTAAAATAGCCTTCATTATCGGTTTGTCCATCTTCAAACCAACTAATCCAATGACCATCTTCCTTATCATCTATAAAACTACCTTCACGCTGTTTTGCACCAGATTCAAACCAGGCGAGCCACAGTCCGTTTCTTTTCCCCATTTTATATGACCCTTGACGCCACTTTTCACCTGTTTCATAAAAGAAAGTCCATTCGCCATCTTGCAGATCATCTACAAAATCGCCAGTGCTACCTAGTTTCCCTGTATTGTGATAGAATTTCCAGGTACTGTCGTGCTTATCCATCTTCAACTTACCTTCCATTTCAGTTTTTCCATCCTGAAACCACCAGTAGCAATAGGAGTTAAGTGAGTCATTTAGGTAATGTCCCTCAAAGCTTTTTTGTCCATTATCATGATAAACGATGCAATGTCCCTGCTTTTTACCTTTGATATAATTTGTTTGTTCTTTTATATGATTATTTTTATACCAAGCCGTATATACAGAATCTTTCAACCCTTCATAATGAAGCCAATACTCATATTTTTCCCCACTATTATACCACGAAGTGCATGGGCCATCTTGTATGCTTACATCTTTTAATTTTTTTCCGTCTACGTAGTAATAATGCCAAACACCCGTTTTACTATCATTTTGATATTTTCCATTCACCGCCAAGGTTCCATTTCCGTGGTAAAGCTTAAACATACCATTTCTTTGATCATCTTTGAATTCTGATTCTTCCAGCACGGTGCCCCAAAAGTCATATTTTTTATACCATCCGTTTTTCAAACTCTTTGCCACTTCCCATTCTTCAAATACTCGTCCGGTAGTATCATAAATAGTAACAGGTCCATTTTCCATGCTAATAATTTTCCAAATATCGCCGTTTTCATACCAATACTTCCATTGGGCTATTCGCTCACCTTCATTATAATATTGTTCACTTTGTTGCTTTCCGTTTTCATAATAGAAAGTCCATGCACCATGTTGCTTTCCATCTTTCATTTTCCCACTATATTCAATTTTATCTGGATGTGTATACCACGCAGTTACATCTCCATTAATTTTATCTTCTTCCTTCCAAACATCACCATTGGGATAATAGTAAATCCATTTCCCAATCTCTTTCCCGTTATCATATTCGCCAAAGGCTTTTACCTTGCCATTTTGATAATAGTATTTCCACTTTCCAGTTTTAGTGCTGTCTTGCAAGATTTTTCCGCGACTTTTTATTTCTCCGTTAGGATATTGATCGCTGTAATTAATCTGCGCAAACATCATTGGGGAAATGAGCATGAAAAGAAAAAAGAATTTATACATCATAGTGCTTTTATGAATGAACAGCAAACTTACTAAAAATATTGCGTTTTCAGACATGAAAAAGGCACCTCAATACGAAGTGCCTCTAATAATAGTGGGTAAAATACTTTAGTGACCAATCATCAGCATTCTCGTCGAGGTGCCACTTTCCCCAAGAACCCTAATAAAATAAAGACCTTGAGAAAGAGACTCTAAATTAAGAGAAATGTGATGCTGCCCCTGAGACAATTCACCTTCATAAATAATGCTATTAATCTGACCTAGTTCATTCAATATTGCAATATGAACCAATTCATTTTCATTTACATAGATTTCCAGTGAAGAATTGCCAGATGATGGATTAGGATACACATTAAAGCTGAAATCGGCCTCTTCAATTCCAGTTGGAACTGCAAGAGGTGGGAAAACGATATAATCGACCCATGCAGCATCGTCGCCATCGGACACATAGCCATCTTTAGAATATGTCCAAGAGAAAGTGTGTTGACCCGTAGTAGTTGCATAAGCTACTCGTTGCCAAGCTTTAACACCATCCCACCAATCTTTGGAAGTATTATCAATTTTGAATTCAAGATAATCCCATTGTGAACCATAAGAAGAACCGTCTTCACACGAAACTTTTCTATAAAATGAAATAGAATCAGTGGTTGCACAGTTAATAGAAACACTAAGGGTTGAACTTTGGTTATCGGTAATGGTTCCAGATTTAACGCAATATGTTCCTTCGTATGGGTTTTCAGTAGTGACAAACCAGTTTTGATTTCCTGAAGTGGTCCAATTATATTGAGTCATATCTCCACTCTCCCAGTCTTCATCAACAATACCAACTTTAAGATTAAATGTGTACTGCACTTCATAAAATCCTGTTCCAAGGGTATAAGTAAGATCTACACTTGACCCCAATGTAGCTCCAGCACTAATTGTTATATTGAAGTTTGCGTTGGCATTTCCCGAAGCACTTAATGTGCCAAGAGCTGCAGACCCATTATTAATGGTCACATATGGGCTTGTAGAACTAAGTATTCCACCAGTAGAGCTATAATCGGCGTGACCATTATTAAATGATTCAATAATAATATTTGCTGTTTCTCCTGGGTCGAGTTTTCCATCATTATTTCCAGAAGCATCGTCGACCAAAAGATTTCCAATGGCCAAAGCCGGCGCACTGATGCTAATATGAAAAGTAGAGCCCCATGAATCGACACCATCTGTACTATTTAAATGGAAAGTAGCCAAATGACCATCAGCAACATCGCCTACAGTAATAGCATAGGCGTCGTTTTGAGTTGCAGTGTTTCCACTTAAAATACTTCCATAAGCCTGAGTAGTATCGGTAATACTTATTGCGGCATCATTAGAGGAAATATTGCCTACAACTGAAGAGGCATCACTCACTCCGGCATTATTGAGTGTTAAATTCAACAAAAAGCTTTCTTGGTAATCGGCGTGCGCATTATTATTGGCTGAAGCATCATTTATAGTATGGCTATCATAAACAATATAGGGACCTGTAGCAGAAATAATAGGCACTTCGCCAATATAAGGGATATAATTATAATGGGTAACTGCTACAACAAGAGTATCAACACCTATCAATGCAGGGAAACTAATATTTGTTGTACCTCCTGAAATTATACCCGTTCCAAGAATCTGATCATTAAGTGTAATACACACAAATGCATTTTCCACATTACAGTTTACAGTAAAAGAACTTGCACCAACAAAAGTGGTTGGGTTATGTGTAACACTCAATGTTTTTGCAGTGTCGGTACGCACCATAATTGAAGGATCTCCAAACACCGTCCAAGTGTCTGTCATTTCATCACCACTAGAACCATAAGTATCGTTCATTTTCATACAGCCACTCATCACAATACCGGCAAAAGAGTGTTTAATATTTCCACTATTCAATTCACAAAGCACATCTACCATTTCATCTTGCCCTTCCATTGGTGGATCCCATGATTGATTGATGGTGCTCATTATTGTTGCTACGGCACCAGTTGGATCGCCACCAACACTTCTTGCTCTAAGCCACGCTTCTGCAAAACAGGTCTGAGATACAAAGTTTCCATTAACACAAGCCACAGAGAATATAAATGGCCATTCGTTTGTATTGGTTAAAGTGTTTATATTGGTATTACTAAATCCACTGGTTCCCCAAGAAACATCGCTGCCATGTCCGCAGTATGTTATAATGCCCACTCCATCATTAACAACAGTTCCAACATTTGAAGCAGATGGATTTCCATTGGCATCGAGACTGCCTTGTGAACCATCAAAGAGTTCAAAGGATAATGTATATTCATAGGCAAGCAAATCTGACTGAATATTTCTGATATGCTCATAGTCATATTCATTATCATCGCCTGGACCCTGATCACTGGCAATACCTAAGTTTCTATTTAACCAATCGGACCCGGTATAAGGGTTCAATTCATACTGAATACTTCTTTCAACCATTACATCCACGTCTGTTGTACTTTCAACGGAAAAACGACCAACATAAAACTCGGGATAATGATCGTTTCCTGATATATAAGCATAGGCATTATCGGATGGACCTCCAACTCCTGAAGTAATTACCGGGATATGATATCCATCTCCAACAAAAAGAAGATGCGTAAGACCATTGGTGTTGTAATAATTGGTTACATACGTTTTAATTGCAGTATTAGTTGTGCCGGTTATTGTTGTGCTCACAATTTCGGTTGGATACCCAATTCTATTCTTCCACTGTACAAATGGCGCCATGGAAGCCACAAAAGAAGGGTCAGCAATTATTAGCATGTTTCCTCTCTCGGGGATGGCTGTATATTTTGCCTGATTATAGTTTAGAAACTGGCCAGCATACAATGCGTCGAATTGCTCGTCAACGCTTTGCATAGACTTAGTTCTATTGATCTCATTAATTGCATTTGCAGCATTAAGATGCGAAACTTTGACGATGATCTTTTTATACACCTTAATACTTTGATTGGCGCTATTATATTGAACGGGAAAGACACGAATAGCCAGTCCTCTATAATCACGCAAGATATAAGGTTCTGACAAAGAAACGGGTGAAGCGGGAAACACTCCATTTTCCTGATAAGTTCTACCCCACTCGTAAGAAACAGTTGAAGGATCAACATCTCTATAAATATTCCCTTTTGATGGCACCAACTCAATATTATTAAATTCTTCAAAAGAGCTTTGTAGAATTTTATATTCCATTCCACCCAAATCTGGAATTATAATGGATCGAGCCAACTGTATGACCTGAGGTTCGCCTTTTACCAGTGTATGAGAAGTACCAGGCATAGAAATGGCTTTTTTAACACCCTGAGGAGTATTTACATCTTCAATGTAAAAACCGCTAAAATTGAATTCAATTATGCTTTCTTCTGCATTAGAAGACAAAACATTTATACTGTTGCCATCAGCATTATTTAAGGAATAATACTGCTGAGAAAAAGCACATACAGTAATTGTGGCTAGAAAAATTGTCAGAAAAAATTTCATCATAATTAGTTGGTTTTTACGAATTGGCTGCTAAAATACTGTTTATCAGTTGTAACCAAAAGAGTATAAATACCTTGTTCTAGGGTTTCAACATCAATTGGATAATAGAGTTGTCCAGCTGGAGCTTCTGCGTTTATTTCACGAAGCAATTTACCTTGGACATCGTAGATTTGAATACTAAACGCACCCCCTTCATGCATAAATTGAACAGTAGTATGATCAACTGCAGGATTTGGGGACACCCTCACATTATTCTGAATAATATCTTCTTCAAGACCCGTTACAACAATCATTGGCGGGAAAATAATATAATCGACCCATGCTGCATCTGAGCCCGACGAAATAGAACCATCTTTAAAATATAACCAAGTCAGTTCGTGATAACCCATAGTAAGCGCATATTTTTCTTCTGACCAGGCAATTTCTCCACCCCATTTACCTTTGCTTGTGCCATCAACCTGAAAATCGAGATAATCCCATAGCGTTCCAGACCAACCTTCTTCGCAAGAGACTTTTTTATAGAAAGACAGGGTGTCGGCACTAAGCACGTTAATGTCAATAGAAAGTGTTGAGGTTTGATCGTCTCCAATATCGCCCGACATTGCTGCAAAGGATCCTTCATAGGGGTTTCCACTGGTAATAGTCCAAGGAACATCGCCTCCAATAATCCATGCAAATTGGCTCATGTCTCCGGTTTCCCAATCCTCATCAACCTGTCCAACAGACTTTACAAATGTTTTTGAATCTGAATAAAGACCAGCTACAAGATCGAGGGTGAGGTCAATAGTTTGCCCTAATGGTGTACCTGCATTTACAGAGATATTGTATAAGCCGATTTCCATTAAAGCTTGATTTAGAGTATCGTGGAAATGCTGAGAGGAATTAATGGTTATATAAGGGCTTATTGTACTTAGGGAAGCCATTGCCTGATCAATATCTGCATGACCATTATTAATTGCAGAAATACTAATATCAACCGTTTCACCGGCGTCAAGTTTATTATTACCATTTCCTGAACCACTATCATCAATTGTCAAATCCATGATCTTCAATACAGGAGCGTTGAGTAAAATATTGAAATTTGAAGGCCAGACATTGGATGAAGAATCTCGTATACTAAGATTGAAGCCAGCAATATGCTGATCTGGAATCAAAGTATCAATTTTAATTGTGAATGCCTGAGAAAGAGTAAGAGTATCGTTGGCATACATTAGCCCCCAGATACCAACGCTGTCGATAATCTCAACATAAGGATCTGTAGTGCTTAAAATGGCATATACCGTTGTGTCGTTTTGCAAACCGTAATTTTTAAGCCTTACGTTCAGATCAACAGTTTCTTTAAAATCGGCCATCTGATTATTGTTACCAGCAACATCAATAACAGCATTTGCATCATACAAAACATAGGGACCTGTTGGATTTTGAGCAATAAATGTTGATACGTATGGTTTTCTAAATTGCTTTGTTCCAACAATATCTATATTCCCGGGAATGGTAAAAGGAATAATATTAATTGTAAGGTTTCCTGTAGCATCTGCTATTCCTGCACCATGCCAAACACCATTTTGACTTACACCAACATAAGCGTAGGGCTCGGTTGTTACCGCGATAGAACTTTGGCCAATAGGAACTAATGGTGGATGACTAACCGTGAGCTGTGATGGGATTCCAATATAGGGCATTAATGAAGGATCGCCCATGAGATGATAAATCTCAGAATAATACGTATATGAAGTGTTTCCGCTTTGTAAAACAGCCATATTTCCTGCCATTACCATTTGGCCTTGTGAAACAAACCATTCGCTGAAAGGTTCACCGTTGATATGCCATAATCGATCATAAGAACCATGGTTTCCTACACTATAAACGGGGTTTGCGTCAATGGTGGTTCTTACTCCAACAGCCCAGTAAAAATCTTCATCCCAATAAGTAGAGTTTGAACCGCCTATATATCCAATGGCTCCTTTTTCTGGAATACGAAGCAATGTTTCGCCAAAGCAATCTGAGCTAAATGTATTTGTTGAACAAGCATTTCCTATCATAAGTGGATACTTGTGGTTATTATTCATACTTGGAACATCGGTCGAAACGAATGAAGGATCTGCCCACCCGCTGGTGCTACCATGCGCAGTGTAATTGGCAAAAGAAACACCCTGTCCTATTTCGCTTCTGATCTGTGCAGCCTCACTACCTGAATTGGGATAAAGGTGTGTGTAGGAATAAAGACCTTGCGAAGCATTGAAATAATAGGTAATTCCATAATTGATTTGACCATTTCCGTGAACCGGACCAAAAGAACCATCGACGCCGGCAACCATTACTACCGTGTCAAGCCATGTTTCTGTGGGGAAAAGGTATTGCTCATACTCAAGCGTTTTATCAATTTGAGGCTGAAGCTCAGCAACAGATGTTGCACTAAAACGACCAAAAAACACTTCAGGAATGACGTCACCAGTATATTCTGCATAATACATATCGGTAAAATGAGAACCAGCCGTACCACTAAATGCCGGAATTTGTGCAACATCGCCAACAATGAGGATAAAACTTTGAGCCGGATCACCCGCAGAAGCATTATCCCATGATGATTGCAAATAAGACTTTATACTAGTAGTTGTAGTTCCCACCGCGGGATTACTTGTGTATGCTTCTTCTACAATAAATCCCTTTTTGGTTTTCCATTGAATGAATGGCTGTAACGCATCGTGAAACATGGTGTCGGCCACAATTATCATTTTAACTGGATATTGCGTATTGGTGTCTTTTTGTGCTTTAAAAATATCGGTATTGAAAACCTCATTTTCTATAGATGAAAAAAGAAAACTGCCATACTTTTTGTCCAGCTCAGCACTTTGAGCCCAATTGGCATTTTTATATACCACTGCAAAATCAATACTATGATACACGCGTATTGTGTTTTGAACCGGATTATATTGAACGGGAGAAATTTTGAGCAAAGCAATTCTCATATTACGAAGATGCCCTTGAACTTCGGTCTGAACAATTTCGTTTCCTGAGAAAACATTTTCGGAATAAGCAGATTTATTTTTAATAAAATCTTTGACATTATTGTCTTTGGTTTGATGTCCCTGTTCCGGGAAGAGAGGGCTATAAATTCCATAATCTGCTAAATCAATATCGGTATATTGAGCAGACTGAACAACGATTTTAAGTTCTGCATTTTCGGGAATGCGAATCATTTTTGTTATGGTTGGCAACTCGGGACAACCGATTTCGCCCATATTTACAGCGTCGAATAGGTGTATTTGGCAAAACTCGCCATTTTCGGTTTTAAACGAAGTAATATTTAGGTCGTGAATTGTGAAACTTACCTGTAGTGTCTGTTGTGTTGAACTGACAAATTCAAGATTATTCTGATTTTCAGCATTAATAATAATGCTTTGTTGTGCAAAAACCTGTACGCCCAAAAATACAGCAATTGCAAAAGTCAGGATTCTCATAATGATTGTATTTGGTTTAATGACAGTAAAAGTACATTATATGTTGCAGCAAGACAAAAAATTTACATGAATTACAACAAAAGATATAGTTTTTTATATGTGTGTTGTCAAGTTTGAGACAAATTCATCTGTTTTGAATTTTGTAATATTGTACGATAATTAGCTGTTTTACAAATGTCGAACTTTGGAAAACTTTTAAGAATTCTAATTCCCGCGCTGCTATTACTGACAATTATTATTGTGGTTTTCAGAGAAGTAGCATTTTTTGTACATCCACTCAAGTGGGATGCACTTGATTGCACCATGCCATGGAAATATTTTATCAGTACTTGTTTTGCAGATGGCGTGTTCCCTTTTTGGAATCCATATCAGCATTTAGGCTATCCGTTTTATGGTGATGCTCAAAGCACATTGTACTATCCCATAACGTTAGCTATGACCTATTTTCACGGCTACTCCTTCAAAATGCAGGCTGTTGATTATATTTTTCACGTGTGGACAGGAGCAGTTGGAATGTATATACTTGGTCGCACTTTCAAGTTTCATGAGGTAATGGCATTTTTGATTGCGTTGGCCTATGCATTTAGTGGTTATATGGTGGGCAACGCACAACACATATACTGGATCGTATCGGCAGCATGGTTACCCTTTGTGATTTTATTTTACGTGCGCATGCAGGCAGAAAGAAAAATATGGCAAGCACTATTGCTTTCATTTTTCCTATATTTAATGATCAGTGGAGGCTACCCAGCTTTTGTAATTATGCTCGCCTACGTTTTTTTAGTCGTATTCATTGTAACAGGAATCAAGCTATTGCTGAAAAAAAAGGTAAAAGAGTTTTGGCAATACGTACTTCTGCATGGAGTAATATTTGTTTTTACAGCGGGCATTTCACTACTTTATCTCGTTTCGGTGCTCGATAATTACGATTTCGCTTCTCGCGCCGATGGACTAAGCTTGGTCCAAATACTTTTTAGCCCGTTTTCCTTCGAATCATTTATTTCTTTTATACTACCACTCACTACCATAAAAGGATTTGAGGTTTTTGGCACCGACATGTCTATGGCAAATGGGTATATCGGGTTATTTGTGTTTTTATTTTTTATACTATCGCTATTTACCAAAAAAGATGCTCGCCAACGGATTATTATTATAATTTCAGTAATATGTCTTATTATTTCGGTAGGTGAGAGAACCTATTTGAGAGAGTTTCTTTATCATTATATTCCGTTTTTCGACACCTTCCGCTTTCCTTCGGCTTTCAGATTATTTGCCATAACTGGATTTATTCTATCGGCTGGATTCTATCTGCATGGTCAAATATCGAAATACAATGCAGGCAGAATGCTGAAACATATGCTTATGGCAATGGTTCCAGTCATGCTGATTTTAGGCTTTATCGTCATCGATACTTCAGCGGCCAGACCAGACTCTTTTTATGGCACCCTTTCTCAGATCAAAACCGGCGACTTTTCGCTTAATATTGAAAGTCTTGCATTTATACAAGCAGCAATAGCTCTGGGTTTAACAATATTATTTCTGGTATTGTTTGTGGTGGTGAAATCGCTCAATGGTCGTTTAGCGTTGATGGTGATATTTGTTTTATTCGATCTTGGAATAGCAACTAGGCTTCAAGCGCCGTATTCAGTGTACAGCCCCGAGTTGAAAGTGAGAGAATTGAAAGCTTTTGCCGACCAGCATTTTGTTCAGTCGTATCCAATACCTGATATGCAAACCAACGTAATCCATCATTCCGACACGAGCAGCGCACGACGATCGGGATTATGGCGTAATTTGAATAACTATTACGGTCAGATTTCTCACGGAGGTTTTAGCTCGTACGTCAATCGAAACATTGACTTGATGGAAGATTCTTTAAGCACTATTTACCGGGAAGCACTTTCGCATCCTCCCTTATATATTTCTGATTGTGTTTTACCCTATTCCTCAATGCATCCGGAGGATACTATTCATCCATGCGATTATGCCGATATTATTGCCGCCGAAGGGACTGAAAAAGAGCTGTTTGAGAACATTTTATTTACACCAAACAGAATAGAATTTGATGTTAAAACTGAAGGAGAAGTTTTAATTTGCTATTTGCAATCTTTTCACAAATACTGGAAGGCTCAAATAAATGGAAAGGATGCAGAAATTATACTGGTAAATCATTTTCACATGGGCGTATTAAGTAAAACAGGCAAGAATCATGTTATTTTTGAATTTCGCCACGCAGATTTTTTCTGGATACTGTATCTTAGCATTGGAACTTTCGTTTTATGGCTTCTTTTGTTTATATATACAAAACTGAAAAGCATATAGTCAATTATAATGACACATACAGGTAAGTATTAAAGCTTTTATTGTTGAAAAAAATATTTGTGGCTTGCCAGTAAGTTTTATATTTTTGCAAATTGAGAATCCAAAAACTCATTTATGCGACTGTTTATCTTTTTACTCATTTCATCTTTTATCATACCCGCTTTTGCTACTGTTGACAATATACAGGTAAGTGGTTACTATTTTGGTAAAAATTTAATTGTGATTAATCCTATGATAGGAAATCGCTACGCGGTGGAATCTGTAAAGGTGAACAATATTCCGACTGAAGACGAAATTAATTCCAGTGTTTTTGAAGTTGATTTTAAAGCTCTGGGCTTGAGTATTGGATCGCGGGTTGAAGTTTCAATTTCTTATGTAGTCAGCACGACTAAGCCTGAGATATACAATCCTGAAGTTTTAGAACCGGAAAGCAATTTTTCCTTTGCAACCTGCGATCTTGACAAAAAAGAACAAATAATCTCTTGGACGATTGAAGGTTCCTCTGGCGAAGGAGCATATGAGATTGAACAATATCGTTGGGAAAAATGGGTCAGGATAGCCATAGTTGAGCCTGAAGATTCTATTGCATTTAATAAATATGAAAAGAAAGTTGACGTACATAGTGGGAAAAACCTTTTTCGCATTAAGGTAATTGATTCTAATGGATTGATTAATTATTCTCCCTCTCTGAAATATCTTTCCCGTCTAAGCCCCGTGGTAATTAACAACAAGAATTTTGACGAAGAAATTGTGTTCTCTGGCATTACCATGTATCAGCTTTATGATGAAAAGGGATTGCTTATTCTCTCGGGCACAGCCGACAAAGTTGATGTTTCATCTCTTGAAAGCGGTCGTTATTGGATAAATTATGCAACCGAGACGCAGCTCATTAAAATCAAATAATTAAAGAAAAAGGTCGTGAAGTATTTTAGGGCTTTTCAATAAGCCTGCTTCTGGTATTCGGCTTTTAAAAAACTCTATCATATTTTGAAAAAGTTCTTTTGCAATTCTATTATCTGTTTTAATTTCATGTACTTGCATAATATTTTCTGACAATATTTTTTTTAGAATTTCTGAGGCATTTTGGCCAAGACAATCCGCGTCTTCATCCATTTGAAATTGCAAGGTTTTACTATTAAAAAAAGCTTGAGAATCAAGTCCTTTATGAATTCCATAGCCTAGAAGCTCGGTAATATCATACCCGAATTTTATAGAGAAATAAGTGGACAACCTTTCGTTTTGGTCTAATGCTTTTATAGCATGAATCACATAATTATAAATGTTTTCCAGTTGATCATTTTCGTTTTTAACAAAATGGTATAAAATATCGGCCATAAAGAGAGCTACACTTTGACGCATAACATCACGGCTAAGATTTACTGGAACATATGCGAGGGTAAGATTTTTTGCTACGGGAAGAGAAGCTTTTCCAGAGTGATTTATTTCAATTTCCACAATTGCAAGGGGCCACCTTAAAAAAGGATATTTATTCTTCCCCTTTCTTAGATAATTATAAATAAACAATGATTGAAGGCCTTCTTCATGTAGTGTTTTTATTATCATACTTTTTTCGCCGTATTTAACGGCATGCAAGAGTATGCATACTGGCGAATATTGCATGATATTTAGTTGAAGAACATAAATTTACCAACATTTTTAAAGGAGCCATCTTTGCTGCTAACAAAAACCAAATAAATTCCAGTTGCTGGTCGGGTTCCATCAATATCAATACAGTTCCATACTGCCTGGCCGCCATAGGCCTGTGTTTTATAAATCAGATTGCCATACATATCTGTTATATGCACCCAAGCATTTTCAACCAAATTATTAATAGAAACATAGCCATTAAAATCGCTTTTAACAGGATTTGGGAAAATCAAAATAGAATCAAGATTTTCCTCTGGTTCTGTTGCAGTACCGCGATAGGAAATAATTCCCTCACTGGTTGCAATAAAAACTTCTCCAGTTTCCGGGTGAATTTTCAAGTCATTAATTTCGTCGGAAAGCAATGGCGAATTATCGGTTGAAAAATGGTGAATTTCTGTCTGTCCATCTTCGCTGATTAAAAACACACCTGCACTATTTGTTCCTATCCATTTTCTATTACCGCCATCTATTGCAATACAAGTTACTATCTCAGATTCTAGCAGAGGCTGCACATAACCACCAACTTCAACAAGAATTTGTTGAGCATCGTAATCTCCACCATCAAATACATTTTCCGGATTATAAATCACAGCAATTCCTTCATTCGTACCTATCCAAATTTCGTTATCACGGTCAACCGCAATAGCATTGACATAAAGATTGGGCAAATTCCCTAATGATTCAGAGCTAGTCAGTTTTTTGTATTCATCATCTGAAGTATTGTCAATAGTGCCATTATCGTTAAAAACCACAATTCCCTCTCCACGAGGCAAATTTATCCATTTATAGCCACTTTGGTCGATTTCGATATCTCCAGAAACACTTGCAGAATAGGATGAGGGAAAGTTAAATGTTCGGATACTCCCATCTGGTTTTAAAACACTAAGTAACCCTGTATTCCCCATTGTAGTAATCCACAAATTACCATCATCATCAAAACTTAGGCCTCCAACATTAACATTAGATGAAGATTGCACAGGCTGCAGATTGCTGTTTTCCGAATTATAAATTTGCACTAATGAACCATCATTATATTCTATCAACCCTTGCCCATATGATCCAAGATAAATATGATCTGGATCATTATTTGCCGTTTCAATACAAATGAAGTCAAACAATGTGTCCAGTTCAGGATTAACAAAACGATAATAGGACGTCCAGTCCTCCTCATTAAAAATAAAAAAGCCAGCACCCCTATAAGAATTCCCATAAGAACTATTATACCCTCCATTTACTCCAGAAATCACATTCCCGGTAAGATCCAATGAAAAAGTATTAGAAGTATAAGGTCCTTCAGGCATAATAATTTCATTATTCCAAATATTCCAGGTTTTAAGTAATCCATAATTTTGATCACCAATAAACACATAAACACCATCTGTTGAATATTCGGCAGCATTGGGTTGAGGAGATAAACCAGAATAAGTAAACGTTTTACCCAAACTGGATAATCCTTGGTCAAAGAATTCCACCCACGAATATCCGCAAACAATTAATTGATTATTCGAGCTTTTCAAAGAAGTAAATTCTTCAGCAGAAAAGTATGAAAAGGTTTGCCAAATATTGTTCTGATAATAATAAATGGTGTCATCGCCAAAAACAGGGTTCTTATGAAGAGTATAAACGCTATTTTCAAAAAACTCTATCTCGGAATACATCCCGTTGGGATTAGCAATTGAAATGTCTTTGTTCCAATTACCAAAATAAGCAAGATTAGGGCTGTTGATATCTGCGGTATATATCCCTTCGTCGGTGGCAGCAAAAATAAGACTATCGTTAAATGTAATATCAAGAACATTAACTTGTGATCCGTTATCGCCAATATAATAAGTGTCTTTTATTTCTTTTTTATTCAGGTTTAAAACCACTATTCCAAAGCCGCAGGAGAGATAAGCGTAGTCGTCTTGCAAATAAATATTGTTTATACTTTTATTTCCAATAATATTCTTGCGCTTAATATCGGCCAAATTATACAAATCACCTTCGTACGGAATCAAATCAATATTTGCATTGGAATAGCTTACAATGAGCATGTCGTACTTGTCGGAATATTCAATTGCACTTATTCCAATATCGCTTAATCCTTCCACTTTACTCATTCGGGTTATGGTTCCCTCATATGTGTCGTAATAAAACAGCCCATATTCTGTTGCAGCATACACCCGGTCGGGTGCGGTTGCCACATCAATTACACTAGAATAAGGCAAGTGATCGCGCCACTCGCCCACGGCGACACCCTGTGCATTGCAAAAAGCAAAAAACAGAATGAAAAACATGAAGGGAATAAAAACTCTTTGCATCATTGCAAAAATATCAATTTATAGCAAATAACAGGGAGGTTGACTAAATATTGTGCATTTATGCTTTTTTTTCATTTCTTCGGAAAGAATAAATATTGATAATAAACACTCCAACAAAGATTAGTACTGCCCCAAAAATTTTACCTCCGTTAAGTATTTCTCTTCCAGTTACTATCCCTATCCCTCCACTAATTAATGGTTGCATGTAAATATAAAATCCTACTGTTCCTGCCTGTAAAGGCTTTAGTGCATAAACAGTAAGTAGATATGTTAGAAAAGTAGTGCCAACAACAACATATATAATTGACTGCCAGATATATGGAGGAAAAGAAGCATAGTCAGGAGTAAATATTGACTTGATGCCAAAAGGGATAAAAAACAAAAAGCCAAAGAAGAAGATGAGACTTACAACCTGAACGGGAGGATATTTTTGCATTAACGGCTTCGCAAAAACAAGATAAACACTATATGCTGTAATGTTTAGTAAAATGAGAATATTACCCTGAAAATGTTGGGAGGAAAAATTTATTTCTTTACCACTTAAAGTAATTACAATTGCTCCAATAAAACCAAAGAGTATTCCGGCGCCCTTAAACCACCCTACTTTTTCTTTAATCCATATCCAAGCAAGCAAAACAACTACCAAAGGACTAATGGTGTGCAAAACAGACGTTTCAACGGGGCTACTGAAATTAAGGCCAGCAAAAAATAAATACTGATTAAGGGTAACGCCTGTCAAGCCACAAAGCGCAATCAGCCACCAATCGTTGAGGTCAATTTTCTTCCATTTATTAAAAAGCAATAATATTCCAAATAATAAACTAGCACCAGCTGTACGAAACACAATAATAGGAGTGGGACTAAGATACTTCGGCATAAGCCCTTTTGCAATCCAGTAGTTGGCCCCAAAAAGGAAACCTGCCGTTATTAAGGCCACATGGGCCAAAACTATTTCTCGCTTCATTATTTATCCCTTTACAAATGTAGGAATTTCCGGAAAACTGATTTTTTCTGAAACAAACAAAGGGTGTTGGAAATATTTTTGTATATTTGAAGTCTATCGCGGATGCCGAAAAGCGAATAAGAGTAGGCCCAAATAAATGTAATGAATTATGACCTGGAAATTAATGATTATTGCCTTAATGGTATTTACTTTTACTTCTTGTGGTGGTGGCGGACCAAAATCAGATGCCGATACCCTTTGCAACTGCGGAGACGAGATGGTACAATTGATTAAAGATGGTGCCAGCGAGGATGAACTCGACAAAAAAGACGAAGAATGTGAAAACATGTACAAGGAGTTTCAAGAAAAGTATAAAAACGACGAGGTTAAACTCAAAGAATTTGAAGATGCCGTTGAAATATGTGGTGATCGTATAGAAGACGAGATTGATCAAGCTATTGAAGAGCGTGAAGACTAAGAAAGTCTATTGCTTTTTAGTTAAAAAAAGGGTTGTTTTAAAAGCAACCCTTTTTGTATATAGGAACACAGGAAATATTTTTTGTATTTTCGCTGCCTAAAGTTCTATTGCATGAAGTTTTATTATATCATTTTGGCAGTTCTGTTTCTGGCTTTATTTGCATGTGGAAATTCTGCCAACAACAATGGTGATGGGGAAAACAACGACTCTTCGCAGGTTGTAGAAGTAGTTAATATCGATTTTGACACAAGCCTAACAGATATTGCCCTTTTACTTGCAGGTTTGCCTGCTTATGGTGATTCCACCTGCCTGAATATCCAGCAAAGCGAAAACTGGAAAGAGCATCAACAAGCAATGGATGCTTTATTTATGAAGGCAGAAGGGAAAAACCTTAAATCAATGCGCACCTGGGCAGAAAACGAATTGCCGGAAGGTCGTGATTCAAGCGCTACGTTATGGTATGCTTTCTCCGGCCCCGACTATTTATATGCCAACACATTTTTTCCTGCGGCCAAGAAATATATTATGTTTGGCTTGGAACCCACTGGCACAATTCCTGATTTTAGTACTCGTGAAGATTATAGCTCTCTATTTAAGTCTATTCAACGGTCACTAATTAGTTCTTTAAGTCTTAATTTCTTTATTACAAAAGATATGATGCAGGATTTGCGTCATGATAGAGAAGTTGGCGTTTTGTCTTTGCTCATGCTTTTTACTGCATATACTGGTCACAAAATCTTGTCTATTGATTATTTATATATCAATCCAGAAGGCATCCCTGTGCTTTGTAGCTATGATTCTGCAAAAGCTTTAGGCTATACCAACGGCGTACAAATGAAAGTACTCGATTCATTGAATGTGAAAAAAGAGCTTATTTATTTGTCGTTTAATGCCGAAAACTCTTCATTCGATAAAAACACAGGGCTTAAAGCATATTTTGAAAGCATAGACGGCACGATTTACGGAATGTTGAAAGCCGCTTCTTATCTTATGCATTACGATGGTTTCAGGTCTATTCGCGAAATGTATTTGCCCAAAATTAAAACACTGCTTACTGATGATACCGGCATCACATACACTCAAATGAAAAAAACTTTCAGCAACATTATTCTCTACGGCAGCTATAGTCAGCCCATTGATTTGTTTAATTATATCAATATCGACGATTTGCGCAAAGCCTATCAGGAAAACGAAGCCAAAAATCTTCCGTTTACCTACGGTTATGGTCTTGGAAACAAAGTTATGATTGGGAGAAAATAAAGTTTACTCTTCTTCCTTAAAACATCCATAAACAGCCAGTCTTTTTTTTAAAAAAGGAAATGACCTTTATGAAATAAGTGTTACAGGATTTGGTCTTGTGGTAAAGATGATAAATTCACAAAATCAAAATTGCTTGTTAATTGTCAGATTTCTCATTGTTTTTCATCTCAATTGCTTTTTGAATGACTTCAATTACGTCGACGCCCTTCAGATTAGACTTAAATGCGTCTTCAGTTTTAAGAGGTATATTATTGCTCTTCGCCAGAGTCAAAGCATTAATTACATTGTCAACATCCCCTCCCTCTTTGAAATGCTTCTCCAGTTTTTCTTTTGTTATCTCTTTAAGTTCTGCATTATGAGCAATTATTAGTCCTCTCACAATAATTTTTGCCGGAATTTTCTTAAATTGAAGTCCTGTAATATAGATAAAGCTGATGTTAAGACCTGTAAGTTTTGATACGAAATACAATCCGAAAGGGAGAAAGTAAAAGACAAATAGCAAGACTATAAGTGCAATAATGCCGATTATAAATATTGAATTCATGGTTCAAAGAAATGAGTTTGTTTTAATAATTCGGTTAAAGATAGTTGAACTAAATTACTCAACCTCAATAAAATCACCAAAAACAGCTAGCCTTTTGCCGGTTTCTGCATCGAAAAGCTGCACATAATCTCCATGGGCTTCGTTGCCTTCCATAACGATTTTATCTTTATACATGCTCAGTGTAACGGTGTTCCAGTATTCGGAATGCGATGCCATAATTTGTTTTACATCTGCAGTCCACTCCATTTTGCCTGTATTGAGATTAAAGCATTGCAAGCCAGAGCCTGTTGCAATTGGGTGGTATGTGGCAATATAGAGTTTCTCGCCTTTCAAAATACAATTACAAGCCGGATCACCATATTTTACAGCAAAGCTAAAATTTCGTCCGTCCAGCATTCTGATTTTGTACTGCCCATCTTCACCCGAAATGAATCCTGCAACTTCATTTTCATCTTCATCTGCAATAATTCCGCTGGCTTTAAACTCAAATTCTCTGGTGGAAAAATCTTCCATGTTCAGAATAACGGTTTTATCTTTTTCGGCAAAGGCCATATGCGAGGTAAAAACCATTTCTCCACCTGTTATTCCATGGAAATAGAGGTAGCGATGATGGTAATTTGTATTGGGCTCGGAGTGGGTAATAAATGTATGTTCTATGCTGTCGAGCATAAGCACTTCACCCTCAGAATTATATTTGCAAATGGTATAATGTGTGGTGTACATTCCTTCCATAACAAGGATGACATCGTTTTGATATACAGTAAGATATAGGCTGCAATCATGAACCTCCGGCAATGGTTTCTCGGTGGGAGCCTGTATGCATTTTATGAATTTTCCGTCTTCAAATATATTGATGAGGTATTGGGCTTTATCTCTATTCTTTTCCACTGCAAATAATCGACCATCAACATAAACTGAATCACTTAAAGGCTGTCGAAATCTCCAAGCGTATTTTGAGCAAGTTTTGAAGTTAGTACTAGGTAAAATATCAATTACAATCGCTTCGTTGGTTTCCAGATTGATAAAATGATCCTTAAAAGGGTAAAATTTGCTGCATTCTTCAGGGGAGTCCTTCATCGTAGAATTATTTTGATTAGGAATTGAACAATAAAAAAAAGGAATCAGAGCCGCAAGGAAAATAAGGTTAATGATTTTCATGTTTTGGGTGTTTGATTTTTAAAGTGCTATGGCTTAGATGCGTAAAGATACGATTTTGCATAAAAAAACCGACCCCACAATAGCAGAGCCGGCTTTAATACAAATCTTATATCGTTTATTGATATTCTTTTACATCGGCTTCGCCTTTCAGGAAGCAAATGCCATTGAAGGCCAATGCTTGCATTTCATCTTCGCCAGGATAAACAAATAGCGGAGCGATGAAAGAAACACGTTCTTTAATCCATTCCACAAACATTTTGTCGTAAGCTACTCCACCAGTGATGAGGATGCCATCAACTTCGCCTTTCATTACCACTGCACAGGATCCAATTTCTTTGGCAACCTGATAAGCCATGGCTTCATAAATAAGGCGGGCTTTGTCGTCGCCGGCTTTTACGCGATTTTCCACTTCCAATGCGTCGTTGGTATCTAAATAAGCAACCAATCCACCTTTTCCTGTAATCATTTTCTTCACTTCTTTGTGGGTGTATTCGCCACTAAAGCAAAGTTTAGCCATTGCTCCGGAGGGAAGTCCACCAGAACGTTCAGGAGAAAATGGGCCATCGCCGTCTAATGCCTGATTTACATCTACAACACGTCCCTTTTTGTGAGCACCCACACTTACTCCGCCACCAAGATGAGCTACGATAAGATTCAGCTCTTCGTATTCTTTTCCCTGTGCTTTGGCATGGGTTTTAGCAATGGCTTTCTGATTCAGCGCATGAAAAATGCTAATGCGTTCAAATTTTGGATGCCCACTAATTCGTGCCAGATCTTCCATCTCATCTACAACCACCGGATCGGCAATAAAAGCATGAGCATTACCAATGCTTTTGGCAATATCGTCGGCGATAAGTCCACCAAGGTTGCTGGCATGTTGCCCGAGAATGCCTTTTCTGAGATCGGCTTTCATGGGCTCGTTTACTTTATACATGCCAGAAGGAATGGGTTTTACTAGTCCGCCACGACCCACAACAACTTCGATTTCTTTAATGTCGATATCTCCAGCTTCGAGTTCTTTCAGAATGATGTTTTTACGAAACTCATACTGATCTGTGATGATCTCGAATGGAGCTAAATCTTCAGCAGAATGCTTAATGTTTTTCTGAAAAAGCTTTTTGCTATGCAGATCGAAAACCGCAATTTTTGTAGAGGTGGAACCGGGATTCACGGCCAGAACAAGGGAACTACTCATAAATTTATTATTTAGCCATTAAACATGCAAGTGCAATGGAATAGGTTTTTGTTTTTGAACTGTCGCCACGAGAAGTAAGAACTGCGGGGCATTTTGCACCAGTAACCACAGCTGCTAATTCACCTCCGGCAAGTTTGGTACAAGTTTTAAAGAAAACATTTCCTGATTCAATATTTGGAAATACCATACAGTCGGCGTCGCCGGCAACAGGACTTTCCAGTTTTTTTATTTCTACGCTTTCCATGTCAATAGCCACATCAAGGGCAAGTGGTCCATCAACCATAGCACCTTTAATCTGCTTTCGATCATTCATTTTACTAATGATGGCGGCGTCTATGCAAGCCTGCATTCCGGTTGACATTTGCTCTGTTGCTGCAATAAGTGCAACTTTTGGGTTTTCAATACCTAGGGCATGTGCAGTATTGATTACATAATTTGTAATGGCAATTTTTTGCTTCAAGTCTGGGGCAGGAATAATAGCAACATCACTTACAATAAGAAGTTTAGGATAAGTAGAAACTTCAACTACTGTAACATGGCTCAATGTTGCTTTTGGAGGCAATAATCCTTTTTCTTTGTCCAAAATAGCACGCATGTACTTATCTGTACTCACGAGTCCTTTCATCAAGACATCTGCTTCGCCATTGTTGATAAGCTCCACTGCTTTTTTTGCTGCAAGAACCTCATTGGCTTCCTGAACGATTTTGAATTTGCTTACATCGATGCCTTCGGCGGCACAAACCTTCTTAATGGTTTCTTCATCACCAACCAAAATAGGATCAATAATTCCCAGCTCAGTTGCGTTATTTACCGCTTCAATGGTATGCGCATCGTTTGCATAAGCTGCAACAAGTCGCTTTTTTGTTTTGCCCTTCAGGGCGTCGATCATTAAATCTAATTTGTTTATCATCATGGCTTTAAGGGTGTTGAGTTTTTCGTTGCTAAAATATAAAAAATATCATAGCATTCCGGCTTTTTCCCTTATTTTGATTTAATATTATTTAAGAATTCTGTTTTCAAGTCATTATTAAAGCCTCTTTGTTTAATATCATTGTTAAGACAGGTCCATTTATCATTTAATTGATGAAAATTAGCCGTGTATCGAAATATCATAATGAATCGAAGAAAGCAGTTGATACTTTTTATAAAAAGCCTTATTATTGCAAGTTCAAAGCAAAGCGTATTTTATGAGATATTTTTTAGGTGTTTTTATGGCCATCTTGGTTAGTATTACTGGCCTTAAGGTTAGAGCTGATGAAGGGATGTGGCTCCCCATGTTTATCGACAGGCTGAATTACGAAGACATGCAAAAAATGGGGTTAAATCTCACTGCTGAAGAGATTTATTCCATTAATAACGGAAGTCTGAAAGACGCTATCGTAATTTTCGGTTCGGGCTGTACCGGTGAAATTGTGTCAGATCAAGGACTACTTTTTACAAACCATCATTGTGGATACCCAAGTATTGCCGCATTAAGTACTGTAGGTGCAAATTTTCTCGAGGATGGATTTTATGCGGAAACGATGGATCAGGAATTGCCAAGTAAGTCTGGGCTAAATGTGCGGTTTTTGCTTAGAATTGAAGATGTAACAGAAAGAATTTTAAATGCGATTCCTTTTGATATTACCGAGGTAGAGCGACAGGCAATTGTTGACAGTATTAGCGGTGAGATTGAAAGTGAAGCTATTAGTGAATCCTATCAAGAAGCCAATATAAACTCGTTTTTCTACGGAAACGAATATTATCTTTTTGTTTATGAAGTATATTCAGATGTACGTATGGTAATGGCGCCACCGTCAAGCATAGGAAATTTTGGTGGAGACACTGACAACTGGATGTGGCCCCGACATACTGGCGATTTCAGCGTTTTTAGAGTGTATACCGGCCCCGATGGAAAACCTGCAAAATATAGTAAAGACAATATTCCCTTAAAACCACGTCATTTTCTTCCAGTTTCATTGAAACCTAAAAAGGAAAATGATTTTGCCATGATTTTAGGGTATCCGGGAAGCACAAACAGATATCAGACCTCAGATGGCATTAAAATGGCTTATGATTTTATCAACCCAGCCATTGTTAAAGTGAGAGCAAAGAAATTGGAAATCATGGACGAACGTATGGCTGTTGATGAGCAAGTTCGTATTAATTATGCCAGCAAATACGCAACAACTTCCAATTACTGGAAATATTATATTGGAATGAATAAAGGAATTCAACGGCTAAATGTGATTGAGCGAAAGAAAGTCATGGAAGACGATTTTGATACCTGGGTAAACAATGATGCCATTCCCAAAAAAGGATATTATAAAGATGCTTTGATAAAAACCGAACGATCTTATAATAAAATTTCTGAATTACGATTGGTTCAGATCTACTTGTCGGAAGCATTCATCCGAGGAAGTGATGTATTTGCTTTTGCACACCAATTCAGATTCATGTATGATATTCTTGCAAAAGACAATATTAATCTAACCGAGCTCGACAAGGAAGTGGGAAAAATGACCGCTGTTTCAGAGAAGACTTTTCGAACTATGGACTTGAAAACAGAGCAAAAACTCTTCCGTTGTATGCTTGAAATGTATATTAACGATGTAGATCAGAATTATCATCCTCGTTTTTTCCGCACCATTAAGGATAAGTTTAAAAGCGACTATCTCGTTTATAGTGATTATATTTTTCAAGTATCATTATTTACCAATAAGGATAAAATGGAATCCTTTTTGGCAAAACCAAATTTCAAAACCCTAAACGAAGACCCGCTGTTTAACGCAGCTCAACAAATATATGCCCTTTACTATGAAATAAGGGATGCACAGCAACCTCTAAACAATCAGTTGAATCAAGGAATGCGTAAATACATTAGCGGACTTCGCGAAATGTATCCTGACAAGAAATTCTATCCGGATGCAAACTTTACAATGCGACTCACCTATGGTTCTGTATTACCCTATAACGGTGGCGATGCCATAAATTATGATTTTGTCACAACACTTTCCGGGGTAATGGAAAAAGAAGATCCTACAAACGATGAATTTATTGTTCCTCCAAAGCTCAAAGAACTCTATCAACAAAAAGACTTTGGCCCGTATGCTGAAAACGGTGATATCGTAACTTGTTTTCTTACCAATAACGATATAACAGGCGGCAATAGTGGCTCTCCGGTTATTAATGGCGATGGCGAACTTATGGGCTTGGCTTTCGACGCCAACTGGGAAGCCATGTCGGGAGATATTGTATTTGAACCCGAATTGCAACGCTGCATTAGTGTCGATATTCGTTATGTACTTTTCATTATTGATAAATACTATGGTGGCACAAGACTTATTGAGGAAATGGAGCTGAAGAAATAAGTCTTCAAGTTTTATTCTATTATTTTCGTATTTTAGCCTCAAATATTTTTGGCATTGACAGAAATACGAACCATACAACCTAAAGGATTAAGAAAGGACTCTTTTGAAGAACTATTCAGAAAAGAGTTTAAGAATCTTTGTGTTTTTTCGATTAAGTATGTTAAAGATATGGAAACTGCCCGTTCTATTGTGCAGGATTGCTTTATCTATATTTGGGAAAAACGCGAAACTATGGATGAGGAGAAGAACCTCAAATCATATATCACCACTATGGTGTATAACCGCTCCCTGAATTATCTACGTGATCAAAAAAAATTCGACCGCAATGTGCTAGAATTTGAAGGTCTGATGGATGAAAAATCTCAAATGGCCGATAGTGGCATTATGACAAGAGAGCTAAAAGGAGAAATTCAAAATGCAATAGCTGATTTACCAGAAAAATGTCGCGAAGTGTTTTTATTAAGTCGTGAGGAAAATATGAAATACAAAGAAATTGCGGATCATTTGGGTATTTCTATCAAAACAGTTGAAAATCAGATGGGTAAAGCATTGAAACATCTTCGAGAGCGACTTGGGCCTTACCTCCCCATTCTGCTTTTGAGTATGTTTCCATATAAAGAATTATTTTTTTTACTGAACTAAATAGGGGTAAACACTGTCTTTAGTGTAATAGAGACAAAGAGCGCATAAAATGACTGAAGAAAGCACATATTATGAAAACCTGATAAACCGATACTTTTCGGGTGAAGCCGGCGAGAATGAAATTGCCGAGCTTTCTTCTTGGTTGCGCAAGTCTGAAGAAAACTGCGATGTTTTTACTCAATTCCGTAAGGTCTGGCACGCCATGAGCCAAGACTTGATAATGGAAAATATCGACATTGATGAGGAATGGCTGGCATTGCAGGCAAAATTAAGCAGTGGAAAGAAAATAGAAATGGGTCGTCGTAGAACTTTGCGAATTGTTACCCGTATTGCAGCAGCTGTTCTTCTTATCCTTACTATTGGATTTTTATTAAGAAATATCATCTTTGGAGCAGATAAAACCATCGAGATTCTGGCTCAAAATGAAGTGATAGAAACAATATTGCCAGATGGCTCTACAATTACCTTAAATGCTGGTTCAAGCCTTGAGTACCCAAAAGATATAAACGAAAATGATCAACGTACTGTTCGGTTAACAGGCGAAGCACATTTTGAAGTGGCTCATAACCCCGAAAAACCATTTATTGTTTCAGCGGGAGATATGCGTGTGGAAGTTTTAGGAACATCATTTTATGTTAATACGAATGGTCCCGACGGAAAAGCACAAGTGATATTAATTAATGGTTCTGTTGCACTATATCATAAGGATACTCCAGACAAAAGAACAATATTGAAACCCGGTGAGCAAGCTGAAGCTACTCCTGATAAAAAAGAGATCAGCGTTGGCAATACTTTCGAAGAATATTTCATGGTGTGGAAAACACGTAGCATGTCATTTGAAAATGAACGTCTTGATCGTGTTGTGAATATAGTTTCCAAAGCCTATAATATTCCTATTAAACTCAGCAATCCTGCTTGTGGCAATTGCAAACTCAGTGTGTCTTTCGAAGACCAAACTCTTGAATCGGTGCTAACTGTTCTGGAATCCACCCTTGATCTGGAAATCAAAAAAGATGGTCGTGGCTATATTGTCAATGGCGAACCCTGTGAATAATACTGCCTATCGAATAAAGTTTTATTCCCCTAAAAAGAATTAAATGTATTTTTGTGTATGCGTCAACTACTTCGCACATACGGGTCGGTAATTATTCTGCTCTTTGTTTCAGGTCTATTGCAGGGGCAAAACCTGCAAAAAAAGATTTCACTGAACCTGAATAACGCTACTTTGAAAACAGCTTTGAATGAAATTAGTAGCAAAGGGAATGTCCATTTTTCTTATAATCCTTCGAAAATTCCTCTTGAAAAACAACTGTCTTATACATGTAATAATAAGTCTATTCGTGTAGTCTTGAACGATATTCTAAGTCCACTTGGCATTAATTGGTCTCTGGTGGAAAAACAAGTGGTTCTTAAAGCAGGTAAAACGCCTAAAAGTGATGCAGAACCTCAGGTTCAAAAATTTACACTCAGTGGCTATCTTGCCGATTCTACATCGGGCGAGGTTCTTATTGGTGCAACAATTCACATTGATGGAACCACTACCGGAACCATTACCAATAATTATGGATTTTATTCCCTTTCACTTCCTCCCGGAAAATACACAATGGTCTATTCATACATTGGTTTCAAGCAACAGAAAATTGAGTTTGAAATTCGGGAAAACCGTAGACATAGTGTGCAAATGGCACCCAAAGATTTATCAATGAGTGTTGTGATTGTGAGTGCGAAAGAAGAAGATGATTGGCGAGAAAACATCAAAGCAGGAGTGATGAAAATCGATCCGAAAACCGTGCAAGAAATGCCCGGATTTGCTGGCGAATCTGATCCCATAAAGAGCTTGCAATCTATTCCCGGGATCATTTCTCATAGCGATGGTTCTTCCATTTTTTATGTGCGGGGCGGCAAAGGAGATCAGAATCTTATTTTAATTGATGAGGCACCTGTTTATAATGCTTCGCACCTTTTTGGATTCTTTACCACCTTAGTTCCCGATGCCATCAAAAACATCGATGTATACAAAAGCGATTTCCCGGCGCAATATGGTGGACGACTATCATCTGTGGTAGATATGCAAATGAAAGATGGAAATATGCAGCATTTTAGCATGAATGGTTCTACCAATCAATTTGCAACAAATCTTGCCTTTGAAGGGCCATTTAAAAAAGATGTTTCTTCTTATTATATCGCATTGCGAACCTCAAACCTGGGTTGGATCAATCGAAATGTTTTGCAAAACAATGAACTTCTGCTTGGCTTTTCTGATTTTAACGCAAAACTGAATCTAAAAATCAATAATAATAACAGAGTTTTTCTCACAGTTTATGGTGGTGCAGATCGGTATTTCATTAAAAACAATGCTTATCGTACTTATGGTATCAACTGGTCAAATAATGTTGGAACACTTCGGTGGAATCATGTGTTCAATAATAAGCTGTTTTGCAATACCACTTTTATTTATAGCCGATATAATTACTTCATACAGATATGGAAAGAGAATCAGGATTTCTGGGCTTCACACATCTATCAGGGAACTTTAAAAAGTGATTTTTCGTGGTTTATAAATCCGAAACTTACGTGGAGACAAGGGCTAGAACTGAGCGGATATGATTCTGATCCCGGAAATATTCAATTGCGACAAGATTCGCTTGAATCGTACTTGCCTTTTACTCCAAAATTTCTAAGTGGCACATCGGTTTATTATTCTACTATTGAGCAACAGCTTGGCGAAAAATTCTTTCTGAATTACGGTTTTCGTTCCACATTGTGGACAAATCATGGCCCCACAACTGTGTATTATTTTGATGATGCACAACAAGTTACCGATACGGTTGATTTCAATGGCGGTGATAAAATCATAAGTTTTTCTGCTTTCGAACCACGATTTTCTGCAAGCTATGTGCCTAAGCCCGGTTTGAGAATAAAAGCGGCCTATACCAGAAGTACTCAGTTTCTTCAGATATTAAATAATTCATTGAGTCCGTTCACAACAACTGAAGCCTGGATTCCTCCAACACCTACAATTGCGCCTCAACAAGCCGATAATATTTCAATTGGTTATTTCGATCAGAATCTGATTCCTGGTTCACAGTTTTCTGTCGAAGCATTTGGGCGTAGATTATATCATCAGCTCGATTATACTGGCCATGCTTCATTGCTTTTCAATCCTTTGCTGGAAGGAGAAGTGTTTGAGGGAGAAATAGAGTCTTATGGAATTGAGACCATGATCAGGAAAAAAGAAGGCTTAGTCAGAGGTTGGATTGGATATACATGGTCAAAAACCCAAATGCAAACAGATGAACTTAATAATGGATTGGTATATCCAACTATATGGGATCGCCCTCACAGCATAAATATGCATATGACATGGACTCCTTCATATCGCTGGGAATTGTCGATGAACTGGACATTCTCTAGCGGAATGCCTTTCACTTCCCCAACTGGATTCTACTATTATAATAATATGGCGGTCCCAGTATATAATGAGTTGAATAATAGTCGTTTACCTGATTATCATCGTTTGGATCTCTCAGCTCGATTACGTTTAAATAAGTCTGAAAAGAACTATAATCATTACCTCGAACTTTCCATCTATAATGTATATGCTCGTCACAATCCGGTATCGATGACATATAATAAAATTGTGGATGATAACGGCAATTTCCTTATTCCGGTTGAATTCAGTGATGAACTCAATTATGTGCCGGTGTCTGTGGCCGTTGCAGGATTTATTCCTTCCTTAACCTATCAATTCAAGCTGCGATGAAAAAATGGGTTTACATAGCAATGATTTTCATTTTCTTTTCTTGTGAAAAGCAGCAGGATTGGACTTTTGATGAAGGACCTTTGCCCGACATTGTTGTAGATGCCATGTTTACAAATGAAAGCAAATCGCATGAGGTTTTACTGAGTTTGCCTTCGCCTGATCTGGAACAAGGAATTTTACCCTTAACCGGAGCAGTGGTTCAAATTCATGGCCCAGATACCATATTTGTGCTTCAGGAAGATCCTCTAAGACCGGGCTATTATCTCACAGATTCTACTGTGTATGGCATAGTGAATAAAAAATATACTTTAGAAGTTCAATACAATTCTAAATCATATTTTGCTTCAGATACCCTTTTGCCTGCGGTATTGTTCTCTCCATTACAATTGAGTTTATATAATGACGACGACAGTACATACCGTATCTCGTGGGTTTGTTCAAACTATAGTCCAAATAATCCGGCATTGTATGAAGTTTTATTGGATTGGCGTCATCTAGATGGGTTTGATAGTGCTTATGCCCAAAAAACACTGTATTATTATACCCTTACTTCATTAGATGTAGGGCAATTTCTCACGGGTCCTGATCAGAATGTGATTATTCCAAAAGGCACAAAAATTAGAGAACGCCGATATAGTATTTCACAGGAATATGCCGCATTTTTGCGTGAAATTCTTATTGAAACACAGTTTAATAACGGGTTGGTGAACATGATTCCTGCAAATACAATTGGAAATGTAAGCAATAACGGGGCAGGCTTTTTTAGCTGTGGTGGTGTAGTGGAATATATTGGAGTGGCGGGGGATTAGCTGTAATACTCACGATACGATTTCAAAGGCAATATCGGGCTTTGCCCTAGCGGACAAAGTGAAGTTTCTGCCATATAGTGCGCTTCTTTTGTCATTTTGTGAATTAATTCCGGTTCATTTTTAAGTTTGGCGGCCATTTCTGTGAGCATGGTTGTTCCTACACGACAAGGAACGCATTTTCCACAGCTTTCATGCTTAAAGAAATCCATAAGATTATGCAATAATGATGGCATATCTGTTTCCTGGTCCAAAACCAGAATAGCTCCTGAACCAAGTGTAGCGCCGCGAGCTTTCAAAGTTTCGTAGGCAAGAGGAATATCCAGAAAACTTTCGTCAACAAAGGTCCCGGCAGCTCCGCCTAGCAATGCTCCTTTGAATTCATAGCCGTCTTTCATACCACCGGCTATGTCAAAGAGTAGTTCGCGAAGAGTACACCCCATTTCCATTTCGTAAAAGCCCGGTTTTTGAACTCTTCCCGTGATTGTAAATATTTTGGTTCCTTTGCTTTCTTCAGTTCCCAAAGAAGTGTACCAATCTAAACCTTCATTCAGAATTGCAGGTAAATGAGAGAAAGTTTCGACATTATTAATTAATGTGGGCGATTCCCAAAGTCCTTTTTGGGCTGGAAAAGGAGGTTTTATTCTTGGATAGCCGCGTTTTCCTTCCAAAGATTCTAATAGTGTGAGCTCTTCTCCGCAAAGATATGATCCCGCACCTAAGCGTAATTCCAGATTGAAATTGAACCCCGATCCGAGAACATTTTCTCCTAAAAAACCATTTTTGTTTGAATCCTCAATGGCTTTTTGAAGCACCTCAATGGATCGTTGGTATTCCCCTCTGATATAAATAAAACCTCGTGATGCACCAATTACATAAGCGGCGATTATCATGCCTTCAATAAGCATGTGCGGGTCGCGCTCCATGATAACTCTATCTTTAAAAGTGCCCGGCTCGCCTTCATCGGCATTGCAAATGATGTATTTTTCACAATCTAAGCAAGAACTGCGGGTAAATTTTTGCTTAAGTCCGGTTGGAAATCCTGCTCCGCCACGCCCACGAAGACCAGATTTTTCGAATTTTTCGATCATCTCCTCCGGATTCATCGTTAAGGCCTTTTTCAAACCATTGTAGGCGCCGGCTTTCAAAGAATCATCAATGCTATCGGCATTAATTTTTTCAATACGAGCCAGACTTATTCTTTTTTCAGCAATCATGCGTTTTCTTTTTTCAGATTTTCAATGATTTTTTCCAGGCTCTCAGGGTTGAGGGATCCATGCACATTTTTGTTGATCATCATGGCTGGTGCTTTTTCACATTGTCCGAGGCATTCTGCATATTCGAGGGTAAAAAGGTCGTTGGCAGATGTATTACCGAATTTGGTTTTGCAAAGAGATTCAATTTTTGAAGCCATGTTTTCAGCGCCCATCATATGGCAAACCGATGATTTGCAAAGTCTGATGATATATTTACCTCTGGGCTTGAGGCTGAACATGGAATAGTAGCTGGCAATTCCATAAACTTCTGCCATGGTAAGGTTGAATTCTTTGGCGCATTTTTTAAGGTCGTCTTCGCTTAAAAACTGTTTTGGATTGGCATCTTGTAGCGAATGTAGATGCTCAATAATCAGACTTTTCTTTTCAGCTCTGTCTTTTTGCAAACCAGCCTCGTATTTCATATCTAAAGATTTTCATATAAAGATAAAGATTTTTTTTGAAATGGTGTTTTGTGAATTTATCTTAGCCACTATCCGATAGCTATCGGATGCACTGATTTTTTTGGAACACAGATTAAATTCCTTCATCGGAGCGTATCCGTTGATGGTGGTGAAGGCGGATCGCTTCGCATGAAATTAAATAGCCTTAGGCTTAACTTTATGCATGCTCCGAGATCAAGCTGCGCATGATGTTCGAAGATGCAAGAAAGGCTTTTTCAACGAATAGATTTCAGAAGTCTCCAAGTCCCCCCTCGGCGTAGAATCCATCTACGCCGAAACTATTTACTGAAGCCCAAGTTACCTCTTAAACCACAGATTGATAATCCTTCATCGGAGCGCATCCGTTGATGGTGGTGAAGGCGGATCGCTTCGCATGAAATCAGATAGCCCTTAGGCTTAACTTTATGCATGCTCCGAGATCAAGCTGCGCATGATGCTCGAAGATGCAAGACAGGCTTTTTTAATTCTCCCAATATTGTAAAACCAATTTCAAAAAAACTCACTATATTAGCTCTCCCAACGGAATCTATGCTTAGGGTTTAGTAGCGTTGCCATTATTTTGGGTCGGTCCAAATACATTATAACAATTCCCCAACCGCAGCCTCCATTTGGCTTAAAGTCATGGGTTTGCTGTAAATTTTTCCTTCCTGGTCTATGATAAAAAAGGTTGGTGTTGCCCAAATATACCAGTTCAATGCATTTTCACCATCAAAACCTTTTAAATCGCTCAAAGCCGGCTCTGGCATTTCGTTGCGCAACAAACCATTAATCCATTGATCTTGATTAGTATCGAGTGAAAAGCTGAGAAAAACCAAATCTGCATTGTTTTCCTTATTCACAAAATCAACAACATGTGGCATGGCTTCTTCGCAGTGCGAGCAGGTGCTTGCCCAAAACATCAAAATACAAACTTTGCCTTTATAATCGCTTAAGGAATGTATTTTCCCATCTCGATCGGCGGCACTAAGTTCGGGAGCAGAACTGCCTTTTTTCAGGTTTTTGAAAGCCAGCGCTTTGCGTTCTTCCTCGCCGGGAATTCCATCGTGGCAGGTTTCCAAATAGGTGTCGAAAATATAAAGATACACTTCTCCCATATCAGCCGATTCGAAAGTATTAAGCAGAAGTTCTACTACATATTCAAACTGTGCATCATTGAGCGAAAAGCTGGAAATAATAAAATCGGAAGCTTTCTGATAACCTTCTATCGATTTTTCTTTGGTGAGGTTGCGAATATAAAAACTACAAGCATCATATAGTATTCCGGTATGAACCAAATTACTATCGTTTTTGTCTATATTATCGAAATAATGTCTGCGGAGAAAATCTGTTTCATTTTCAAATCCATGATCAGGGTGCTCTTTTTGATATACGTAAAAATTTGGGGGAATAGAAGCTTTGAAAATTTTCAAGGCAAAAGAATTTGGGTGTATTGCAGTAATTGAATCTGCAGAGTTCATCGCTTCTTTTTCAAGATCAGACATGAGTTCCTGCAGTTCATTAAGTTTCTCAAACATTCCCTCCTGGTAATAATAATCGCCGATATAAATAAGACTGTCGATTCTGTATTCAATATTTTTAAAGAGGTAATAAATTTTATTTTCTTCGGAAGCAATGCATTTTGGTGACAAAGATGGCTCCAGCTCATCGGCATGAATTTCAATGTATTTTTCGCCGGCAATAAGTACGGGTAAAATATTGTCATCTCCCCAAAAAATATTGTATTCACCTGTTGGCAAAATGGAATCGGCAATGAAAAGAAATTTCCCGTTTTCGCTATGCATGCTGTCTGCAACTTCCATGGCAGAACCTCTTACGCTAAGCAAATAAAATGTTTCGGGACGTTGAAAATTCTCGATTTCTCCTTTCAGGATAAACGCCGGCCCAGATTGAGCAAAAATCATCCCCCAGAAAAAGGTAAATAGAATGGCTGATAGGATACGCATGTTTTTTTATTTCTATAGTGTAAAATTAGGAATTCTTTAGAATGAAACAATTTTTACACCAAGATTATTATTATTTGACGATTTATTATACTTTTGGGGAATAAATCACTTGTAAGGTACAGGTCACAATGTATAATTATCAGAAAATGGAAAACCACTTTGATCCGAGAGCGAATTACGAAAAGACTAAGAAAGAGGTTTCTTATGTGCCAAGAAAGGAAGCTACGCAAAAAACCTATGATGATATAGGCTTTATGTCGGGGCTAGAGGTTCATCAGCAATTACTAACGGATAAAAAACTTTTTTGCAATTGCCCTGCAGGTCGTTTTCACGATAGTGATGATTACGATGCAGAAGTAATTCGTCATATGCGCCCAACGCTAAGCGAGCTGGGAGAGTATGATGGTACCGCTTTAATGGAATTTAAAACCCGTAAGGAAATTGTATATCGTTTGAAGCATCAAACTACATGTACATACGAAGTGGATGATACTCCACCATTTCCCATAAACAGACAGGCACTCGATATCGCTATTGAAATAAGTCTGCTTTCGAAATTGAATATTGTTGGTGAAGTTCACATAACCCGTAAACAGTATTTAGATGGAAGTATTCCAACAGGATTTCAGCGTACAGCCATTATTGGGGTTGAAGGTGAAATTCCATTGAAAAATAAAAATGTTCGCCTGATTCAATTGAGTATTGAAGAAGATAGTTGTCGTGAAATCAGCGATATCGGTCATACTCGTGTTTACAAAACCGATCGTTTGGGTATGCCTTTGATTGAAACGGTAACTTATCCCGATATGGTAAATCCCGATGAGGTGATGGAAGCTTGTAATTATATTCGCTTTCTAAATCGTAGTACCGGAAAAGTTCGCGTTGGGATGGGTGCAGGTCGTGAGGATGTGAATGTGAGTTGTAAAGGCGGTACTCGTGTAGAAATTAAGGGTGTTGCACATACGAAATGGATTCCAGAACTTACTCATAATGAGTGTTTTCGCCAGTGGGCATTGTTGAAAATTAGAGAAAAGCTTCAATCGAAATTTGCTGATTATAAAGCTTGGGAAATGAGCCATGGCTTCCTTGATTTTGACATGTTTGAAATCACTTATGAGCCTTTAAAAGTTGCAAAAGATAGTGGTGAAAAACTAGTGGCAGTAAATCTTCCCGGATTCAAAGGCATTATGAGTCATTTTACTCAACCCGGGAAAATGTTTGCTGATGAAATCAGTGATCGATTAAAAGTTGTGGCATGTCTCGAAAAGCCAAATCTGCTACATACCGAGCAGTTTGAGCCGATTATTACCGATCTTGATCTTGACATTATTGCTCCTATGCTCAATGCCGGGCCAGATGATGCTCAACTTATAGTTTGGGGTCCGGAAGAGGATATGAAAACCGCTTTGGAAACCATTGAAGAGCGTTGTAAAATGGCCTTTGAAGGTGTTCCGGAAGAAACCAGAAAAAGTTTTGAAAACGGCACAACTATTTTTGAAAGGGTATTGCCTGGAGCCGACCGTATGTATCCTGATACCGATTCAGCACCAATTCCATTAACCAATGAAGTTATTGATGAATTAAGCAAAGGCTTGCCCACAGATGTGGTTGCCCGTTATAACCAACTAAAAGAATGGGGTGTTGCAGAAAGCACTTATAATTATATTTTTAAGCGCAATCTTTTCCCAATTATTGATACTATTTCAAAAAAGCATAAAATCTCTCCCAAATGGCTGGGTAATTTTATTGGCCATCGTATGAAATGGGTAGAAGGTCATTTTGAAAAAGGAGAAGGTTTCAATTATGAAATTATTGAAGATCTGCTGGTATTTCTAAAAAAGAAAAATTACAACTTAAAACTAGCATACAAAATGCTTCCTGTCCTGTATCATTATCCAAAAATGGAGCTTGAATCTGTTCTTACCAGTATTAAATTTAAAGAACGTCAGCAAGACGAAATTACGGAGAAGATCGATTTCCTTAGCGAAAAATTTAGCTCTATTTGCTATAGTGATTCAACAGAAAATCGAATCGATTGGATAATGGGTCAATTGTCGAGAATGGCCTATGGAAACATGGGACTTGAGAACTTGTATCAAGTTGTTAAACAGAAAATTTCAGAATAATGAGTGAAGATTTTTTTCAGGGATATAAAGGTGAGGCATTAGACTTACTTAAGAAATATCAGGTACGAGTATGGGGTCAGGCGGAAATTCAAACTACGCGTGGTGATTTTAAGGGGACAGTGCTTCCCAGGTCTGAAAATGACGATGATAAACATATCGTTTTAAAAATTATCACTGGTTATAATATTGGTATCGACACTGGCACTGTAACAGGGATGAAGGAAACAGGCTATAAAAAGGCCAATTACCAGATTCCGGAAAAAGAATTTCCTATAACAGAGGGGTTACCAAAAATAAAGCTACTTGGAACTGGTGGAACCATTGCTTCGCGTCTCGATTATCGTACAGGGGCGGTAATTCCTGCATTTACTCCGGGAGAACTATACGGAGCTGTTCCTGAGTTGGCCGATATTTGCAACCTTACAACTGATAAGCTATTTGCTGTTTTTAGCGAAAACATGGGCCCCGAACAGTATAAAAAACTGGCAATCTCTATTGGAGAAGAAATTGAAAAAGGCATCGATGGTATTGTAATTGGGCACGGAACTGATACTTTATCTCACACCGCCGCTGCATTAACCTTTATGATTCAGAACTCCCCTATCCCAATCGTTTTAGTGGGTTCTCAGCGCTCTTCTGATCGTCCAAGCTCAGATGCTGCACTTAACTTAATGCATGCCATGACGGCTGCCGGACATGGAGATATCGCAGAAGTAATGGTTTGTATGTTTGGCCCTACATCTGATGAATATGGCTTTTTGCATCGTGGAACCAGGGTAAGAAAAATGCACTCTTCATATCGATCTACTTTCAGAACGATTGGAGATATTCCACTAGCAACAGTAACCCGTAAGGGCGTAGTGCCTATTAAACAAGATTATAAGCCTCGTCGTAAAGATAAACAGGTAAAAATCATGCCTTATTTTGAGGAAAAAGTTACTATTGTTTATTATTATCCAAATATGCAACCCGATGTAATTGATGCATTGGTAGATGCTGGTTATAAAGGAATTATTATTGCAGGAACAGGTTTGGGGCATATTAATAAACCGCTATATCCAGCCATTGAAAGAGCACATGCAAAAGGGGTTCACATGTTTATGACCGTACAAACTCTTTGGGGATACACTCATATGTTTGTATATGATACAGGCCGCGATTTAATGGCTAAAGGAATTATTCCTGCTGCCAATATGTTGCCCGAAACAGCCTATATTAAACTGGGCTGGACACTAGGTCAAACCAATGACCCTGAAGAAGTCAAGAGAATTATGCTCACTCCAATAAACGATGAAATTACCGAACGTGAGCCATATAACGGATATCTGATTTACCAAGGCGGTGTAAAAGAGGTAGATGAATTTGTTAGGAAGGTGCATAAATAATTAAGCCATTGTATTTTGGGTTAATTATTTTTTTATATTTGTTCAAACTAAAAATCTCTTACTATGAAAGTGTTTACAAAATTTATGGCCTTTGCTCTCATTAGTGTTTTTATAATGAGTTCTTGTGGCAAATATGAAGATGGCCCAGCTATAAGTCTTCTTCCAAAAACAATGCGTTTACAAAAGCAATGGAAACTTGATGAAAGATATGTTGATGGTGTTGCACAAACATTAACAACAGACGATAAAGATGACTATTTTGAATTCAAAAAAGACGGTGTATATGATTATACTACTGTTATTGGTAGTGCTTCAGTTGTAACTCAAACAGGAACATGGGCTCTCATTAATTCTAAAGAAACAATTGAGGTTTCTGCCCTGATTGGCACAATCAGTTACAACACAGAATACACTATTTTAAGACTTACCTCAAAAGAGTTATGGGTTGAATTTGAAAACACTCTTGGACAAAATGAAGAAGATCATTTAGTCGTTAGATAGAATATTGTATATTTATCAAAGGCTCTTTTAGGGGCCTTTTTTTTGAGCACAGTGTTAATTATTTCTTTTTTTTAACACATATTAATATGTTTTCTATATTTGTGAAATTAAATTAAAAATCAATTATTATGAAAAAAGTATTAAGCCTTTCTATGGCAATTGTTTTAATTGCTGTGTTATTTTCTTCCTGCAAAAAAGGAGAAAACGATCCTTTCTTATCTTTGAAGTCAAGAACCAGTCGCCTTTCCCGCGAGTGGAAGATGTCAAGTGCTGATATGACAACAACGTATACTACATCATCTTATACATCTACTACTACTACCAGTTTTGATGGAACGACTATCACACAAACTTCCGTTTATACAGTAGGAGGAAGCAGTTCGAGCAATACCACTACTTACACATTCTCTAGTGAAGTTGAGTTTGCAAAAGATGGAACTTTTACTGAAACCATTATTGACGATGGTGATTCAGAGACCAATAGTGGCATCTGGAGCTGGGTATATGGCAACGAGGATATTGATCTTAAAAATAAAGAAGCTATTGTTTTGACTTATACGAGTGGAGACGGTTATACATTGTCAGGTATATCTCTTGATCCAGATGTAATTTATGCTTTCGAGAAGCTGAGCAGTAGTGAGTTGGTGATTGTACATGATTATTCTGCCAACTATGATGGCGATGTAGAAACCACTACCGGCACAATGACTTTTACAGCAAAATAGTAAATACATTAATCTTCTAAAGCCTGTTTTATAACAGGCTTTTTTTTGTCCTAAATTTTGTATTTTAGCAAAAACGAAATTATAATATGAAAAAAATCGCCATAGTACTATCCGGTTGCGGGGTTTTCGATGGAGCGGAAATTCATGAAGCAACCATGACTATGCTGGCTATAGACCAGGCTGGTGCAGAATACGATTTATTTGCTCCTGACATTGATCAGGCTCATGTAATTAATCACTTAAATGGTGAAGAAATACCCGAGAAAAGAAATGTGTTGGTAGAATCTGCCCGTATTGCCCGAGGAAAAATTTCAAGTCTGGCGGGATTGAGTGTGTCTGATTATGATGCTATTATTTTTCCAGGGGGCTTTGGTGTTGCCAAAAATCTTTGTACTTATGCATTTGATGGTCCTGCTTTCAAAGTTAATACTGAAGTAGAAAAAATTATACAGGCTTTCCACGCCAGCAAAAAACCAATCGTAGCACTGTGTATTTCCCCCGTTCTAATAGCTAAAGTAATACCCGGGGCTCAGATCACCATTGGCACAGATGAAGGAACAGCCGCTCATATTCAAGAGATTGGTGCGACTCATATCAATATTGATTCACATTCAGGCATTGTTGTAGATAAGACAAATAAACTGATAACCAATCCATGCTATATGCTGGATGGAAAAATTAGTGATATTTATGCCGGAGCTACAGCTGCAATTCAGGCAATGATGAAATTTGTTTGAGCTTATTTATAATATTCAAAAGATCTAACTGTAAGTTGACCTTCAAAAACACCTTCACTATAGGAAAGACGCTTTGTCCAGTTTCCTTCATTATCAAACTCAAGATACTTAATATTTTGCTTAGAGGCTGATATTTCTTCGCCGTTTTGTGTGGTTTTTGTGCTATAACTACTAATGAAGCCATCTTCATTATAAGAATAGCTAAATTCAGAATGCAAAGTATTGCCATTAAACATATTGTCAACCACCATGCTTATGGTTTTTAGATTATCAAAAACCTTCGTGCGACGATAAACAACTTCACCATCCAATATGTTTTCTTCAATGAGTTTTTTGCTTGTAAACTCAACAACCTTTGTTTTTGAAACAGTATCACCAGCTTCATTCAAATTAATGGTTCCAATATATGCGCCTTCTTCAGAAAGTTGAGCTATTGCATTTGAAAATAGTTCTCCTTGCATGAAAATTTTACTTTCAACCCACACTCCTTTTTCATCAAAATAACGAATGGAGTATGATTGGCTCTGTTCCACGCTGCTGTCTTCTGTAATATTGAATTCATCATCAAAACTTACATTTTGAAAAGATTCTTCATAGCTTTTTACCTGGCCTTTGATATTATCAATTTTCAGGGTATATTTCATTACTTCTTGTTCAGAAGAAGCGTCATTATTGGGTTTTGAGCCACATGACACAAAAATGCTGATAAAAGCTGCTATAATTATTAATTTTTTCATACACATTTTTCTAATAAAAAAGGAGGCCTGAGCCTCCTTTTTAGGTTTTTGGTAATATTTCTTACTTCACAATATTCTGGAAGTCAGTATTGTCAAAATATTTCAGGAATTCGCGATCTTCCTTAGCAACAGCTTTCCATGCACCATCAGCAGCAACAGCTTTCTTCAGGTTATCATACATCATGGTAGTGTTACCAGAACGAGCACCAACTACAGCCATCAGATAATAAACATCAGCATTCTGAGTTTTAACACACTTCAGGTTATTAGTAGCAGAAGTATAATCGCCTTTCAGTAGATTGACAAGAGCAACATTATATTTACAAGTTTTGCCACCAAATAATGAGAGGGCACCATCATAATCGCCTTCGCGGATTTTAAGGATTCCAAGATTATAGTTTTCACTAATGCCACCGTTTTGTGCAGCTTCGTAGTTAGACTTAGCTGTTTCGTAATCTTTGTTCCATGAAGCAATTACGCCCATGTTTGACAAAATAACGGGATTGTTTGGTGAAAGAGCATTTGCTTTCTCAATATAAGTAGTAGCTTCTGCCAATTCGTTTTGCTCGAGAAGAACATAACCAGCATTGTTCCAGAATTTCCAGTTGTCAGCATAAATTTTTGTTCCTGACTTGTAGATTTTCAGTTGTGTAGCGTTATCCTCAGTTAGTGTAGCTGCGAAAAGAAGTTCTTCAGCTTTCAGACTATCAGGTGAAGTTGTTGACAACATAGCGATATTCTCATCGGTACGTTTTGGTTCGTAACAAACAACTGCGATTTCTGTACGACGCAATGGCTCGAGAATTTCTTCAACTTCTGCATAAATAACAGTCATGTTTTTGATTTCCTGCTCACGCTGTGATTTATCAGGCTGTGATTTGATCACATTGATAATAGCTTGCTTTTCAGGTAAACTTGACTTATTGATTGCAGCCATGAAACCGTCGAAGTCTTCACCGTTAGCCTTAGCATTAACAGTGTATTCGCGTTTAACTTCTTCGTATTTCAATTTTCTTTCTTTTGCAATATTCTTGTCAAGCTTGGTAATGAAATCAGCAACATATTTTTCGCCAACTTCTGAACGCTTCTGAGATAATTCAGAATTAACTGCTTCTTCTCCTTCAGGAGATGCCCATGCATTAACGTCAATAGTTTTGATTTTCCAGCCTAGCTCAATGAATTCTTGCATTTTAGTAATGGCCTCTTTTGATGCTTCTTCTTTGTTAAGTTTCTGCGTCATTGAGAGATTCGAGCTGTTGTAATCGAAGTAAAGATTAGCGCTTTCGGTAATCAGTACTTCTTTTTTATAACCATGCTCAGCAATAGCAAGCTCTTCGTCACGAGCAACTCTTTCAGAGGTATAAATAACACCATCAGCAAGTTTTACTTCACCCAGTTCGATGGTTTTCTTCCCTTTAGTAGCTTTTGCATTCACAACAAGCTCGGAAGCATTCATATCAACTGAATAAGGAATCACATCACTATATTCAAAGCCGCCACCTTCTTTTTTCTTGATGACAACACCGTCTCCGGTGATTTTTTCGCCTTGAATTTTAATAGTTTTGCAAGTGTGAGATCCACCATCCCATTTCAGTACGGGAGTAAACTCAACAGTTACTTTTTTATCAAAGTATTTCTCAGGGAAAAAGCCTTTCAAAGAAAAGTTGATATTTCCTCCATGGGTTTCTAGTACTTCAGGTGTTGTCTCATACTTGACGGTGTCGTATTTTTTCGCCATCTTTTTAAGACCACAACCAGTCATTAATGCCACTGACAAAAGTATTGCAGAGACAAGTTGAAGATTGAATTTTTTCATAAGGTCCGGTTATTTATTGATTAAGTTTTTTGGTTCAAGTGCAAAGCTATGAATTTTATACAAATATAAAAAAAAAAATGCGTCAATCACTATTTTTTCTCCAAATTAAAACCATGATATGTCGAAATCAAGCGGCGATAGATGTCCCAAATTACGATACCTGCACATACCGATATATTTAATGAATGCTTCGTTCCGTGTTGAGGAAGCTCCACAATAAAATCGCATAGAGACAGCACCTCATCATCTATTCCGAATACTTCATTTCCTAAAATTACAGCAATTGGGCAACTTGAATTTTCGATTTTAAGCTCCCCGATATCGATACTATTATGGCTTTGCTCTATCCCCACAATCAAGTAATTGTTTTTTTTTAAATATTTTATTGCATCTATTGTTTTTTCAAAATACTTCCATTCTACAGATTGTGTAGCCCCCAATGCCGTTTTTTCTATTTCTTTATTGGGAGGGCTATCTGTTATTCCACATAAATATACGACTGAAACCCTGAATGCATCGGCAGTTCTGAAAACTGAGCCAATATTATGCCGACTGCGAATATTATCGAGTACAACCACCAACGGTAGCTTTGAAGCTTTTTTGTATTCTTCGTTGCTAACGCGATTGAGTTCTTCAAGACTTTTCTTCATTCCAAATACTTTATGTGATGATGCAAAGATACACTGCATTTGTGAAAAGTGAATAAACTGCAAGTTTTGGGGATAAAAAATATGATCAATATGGACTGTGCTTCGCAGGATTTTAATATTTTTGTTGAAAAGGATAATGTGGCGAAAACTGCAAATGTGAAAGAGACGCCGTTAATGCGGCAATACAATGAAATAAAGACCAAATACCCTGATGCAGTCTTATTGTTCAGAGTAGGTGATTTTTATGAGACTTTTGGCGAAGATGCCATTCGAGCATCTGGTATTTTAGGTATTACCCTAACCAAGAGAGCAAATGGATCTGCCTCGCATATCGAACTTGCCGGATTTCCATATCATAGCCTTGAAACATATTTGCCAAAATTGGTCAAAGCAGGGCAAAGAGTTGCCATTTGTGAGCAATTGGAAGACCCCAAAATGACCAAAACAATCGTAAAGCGCGGAATTACTGAGTTGGTTACCCCCGGATTAGCTTTTTCCGACAATGTCCTCGAACGTGAAAGCAATAATTTTCTTGCGGCAGTGTATCTCGATAATGCAATAAATGGTGTGGCGTTTGTCGACGTGTCGACTGGAGAATTTATGGTGGCAGAAGGCAATCGGGAATATATTGAACGTTTGCTCCACAATATGGACCCTGCTGAAGTTATTCTGCAAAAACGGCAACAAAAGACTTTTTTCGATTATTTCGGCCCTTTCAATACTTTTTGTTTCGATGATTGGGTTTTTAGCAAGCAATATGGAAATGATTTACTAATCCGCCAATTTGAAACACATAATCTTAAGGGCTTTGGACTCGACAAGATGCCTGCAGCAATTATATGTGCAGGAGCAGCCCTACATTATATAAGTGAAACACGAATAGATCGTTTGCCACATATTAAAAATGTTTCCCGCCTCGATGATAGCACGAGTCTGTGGCTTGATCATTTTACCATTCGAAATCTAGAACTTGTTCAGTCATATAATATCCAAGGTAAAACCCTGCTTGAAACCATTAACAGAACAGCTTCTCCTATGGGAGCCAGAATGCTGAGGCGCTATTTGCTTATGCCGTTGATAAAACGAAAAGATATTGAGCAAAGACACGACATTGTTGAATTTTTGGTAAACCACGATTCCTTGTCTTATGAGCTACACGAAATGCTCACAAAACCAGGGGATATAGAGCGTTTGATCGGGAAAACAGCAGTTGCAAGAGTAAACCCGCGCGAATTGTATCAGTTGGCTCTATCGCTTGAACAGCTTAATGAAATTAAAGCGAAAATCAACGCGCAGGACACCCCATTGAAAACCTTGCTAGAACCTTTGAAATCGTGTCAGGAGCTAATCTCTAAAATAAAAACACAACTTAAAGAAGAGTGTCCCGCTGCATTAAATAAAGGAAGTTTCATCGCTGATGGTGTTTCAGAAGAATTAGATGCATTACGAAAAATAAGTGGAGAGAGTAAAGAGTATTTGGCTCATTTACAACACAATGAAGCTGAACGCACTGGAATTTCTTCGCTGAAAATAGGTTTTAATAATGTTTTTGGATATTACCTTGAGGTAACAAATGTTCACAAGGCAAAAGTACCAGAAGAATGGTCTCGAAAACAAACACTTACCAATGCAGAACGATATATCACCCCAGAACTAAAAGAATACGAAGAGAAAATTCTTGGGGCAGAAGATCGAATTTTGGTACTGGAACAAAATCTATATACCCAATTACTTCAAAGTGTTTTACCCTTTGTGGAAGACGTTCAACGAAATGCAGAAATTATTGCCCAACTGGATGTCTTGCTTTCTTTCTCTCTTTTTGCATCAGAAAATAATTATTGTCGCCCTCAACTCGACGATTCTTTTGTGATTGATATAAAAGGAGGTCGTCATCCGGTTATTGAAAAACAGTTGCCCCCAGGCGAAAAATACGTAGAAAATGATGTATATCTCGATAATGATACCCAACAAATCATTATTCTTACTGGACCCAACATGGCGGGCAAATCTGCTTTACTAAGACAAACTGCTCTGATCACCTTACTTGCACAAATAGGCAGCTTTGTTCCTGCAGATGCAGCCAGAATAGGGATTGTTGACAAAATTTTTACCCGAGTAGGCGCATCAGATAATTTGTCGTTAGGAGAATCTACTTTCATGGTAGAAATGAATGAAACAGCAAGCATTCTTAATAATTTATCGGCGCGCAGTTTAATTTTACTGGATGAAATAGGTCGTGGAACCAGTACTTACGATGGAATTTCTATTGCTTGGTCTATTTCAGAGTATCTTCATAATCACCCAGCATACAAAGCCAAAACTCTTTTTGCTACACACTATCATGAATTAAATGAGTTGGCTACATTTCTTCCTCGCATAAAAAACTATCATATCAGTGTGAAAGAAAGTAAAAATAAAATTATTTTCATTCGTAAATTGATCCCGGGAGGCACAGAGCATAGTTTTGGAATCCATGTTGCTCGAATGGCTGGAGTTCCACAAAGCATAACCAAGAGAGCCGATGAAATTCTTCTACGACTGGAAAAAGATCATGGGAGCGACATGAGTGGGGTTGAAAACGACAAAGTTAAATCATCGGGAAATCCCTATCAACTTAGTTTTATTCAACTCGACGACCCATTACTCGAAAATATACGCGATGAAATTCTCCAAACCGATGTTGATACTCTTACTCCTATTGAAGCCTTAATGAAGCTCAACAATATTAAGAAAATGATTAGCGGGGATAAAAATTGAACCTATATGAAGAAAATAGGAACTCTTATGATGAGTACTTTTATACTCATTGTAATATTTAATGCCTGTACCATGAAAGAAAATGCAGACCTGATACTACATAACGGAATAGTTTATACCGTTGATTCTGCTTTTTCAACAGCTGAAGCTTTTGCGGTTCGTGATGGGAAAATAATAGCAGTTGGAAGCAATGATGAAATTCTTTCAAAATACACATCCGATTCTATGGTCGACGCTAAACAAAACCCTGTATATCCTGGCTTTATAGATGCACACTGCCATTTTTACGGCTATGGATTAACCCTACAGCAGGTTGACCTCAGAGATTGTAAAGACGAGAATGAAGTTTTTGAAAGAGTTAAAAAGTTTGCCGAAACACACCCAGATGGCTGGATAGAGGGTCGCGGCTGGGATCAAAACGATTGGCCCAAAAAAGAATTTCCTTCAGGAGCAAAACTATCAGACCTCTTTCCCGATAGACCCATCTACTTACGACGAATTGATGGTCATGCTGCTTTGGTGAATGCAAAAGCTATAGAATTGGCCAATATAAATTCTGATACTAAGGTTTCAGGTGGGCTAATTTATTTTAGTGATAAAAATCAAGGTGCCATATTGATTGACATGGCTATGACTTTAGTTGAAAATGTTATTCCCAAAGAAAGCGAAGATGAAAGCACCAGAGCGCTTCTAGATGCTCAAAAAATTTGCTTTTCGTATGGATTAACTACCATCGATGATGCTGGTCTGCACAATAATATCATTCACCTTATTGACCAATTACAAAAAGATGGTGCCTTAAAAATGCGCATTTATGCAATGCTGGAGCCCGATTCTGCAAATATTAGCGAATTCATTAATAAAGGAATATATCTTACCGAAAGACTAAGTGTTCGCAGTGTAAAATTATATGCTGATGGTGCTCTTGGCTCAAGAGGAGCGTACTTGCTAGAACCTTATAGTGATAAGCCAGACACAAGGGGTTTGCTCCTCATGGATTCAGCCTATTATTATGAAATTGCTAAAATCTGTGCCAAAAACGGCTTTCAACTCAATACTCATGCCATTGGAGATGCGGCAAATCAGTTTATGCTTACAGTATATTCTATGTATAATGAGCGATATAAAGATTTGAGGTGGAGAATTGAACATTCACAAGTTCTTGCAGAACGAGATTTCGATTTATTCGGAAATTATGGAATAATCCCCTCCGTGCAACCTACTCATGCTACTTCCGACATGTATTGGGCAGAAGAACGTCTGGGTCAACGCATTGAAAATGCTTATGCCTATAAAAGACTTCTTCAACAAAATGGGTGGATTCCATTGGGAACAGATTTTCCGGTAGAAGAGATTAGCCCATTCCTAAGTTTTTACGCTGCAGTGTTTAGAAAAGATAAAGAGGGCTGGCCCGAAACTGGATTTCAAATTCAAGATGCACTAACCAGAGAAGAAGCACTAAAGGGAATGACCATTTGGGCGGCTATGGCCAATTTTGAAGAAACCCAAAAAGGAAGCATAGAAACAGGAAAATATGCCGATTTTATTATTGTGGATACGGATTTAATGAAGTGCGACGCCAATGACGTTTTACATGCTAAGGTCTTGCAAGCATTTATTGGTGGCGAAAGGGTTTATCACAATAAATAAAAAAGCCCCGCAACTGCGAGGCTTTGAATACTATGCTTCTCCGGCTGGAGTTACCATGTTGAAAGGAGGAGCCGGCGCGTCTTGGTCGGTAATTTCTCCATGATTGGCTTCAAACTTAATAATATTATCCTGTAACGCTTTCATAAGCCTTTTGGCATGTTGAGGAGTCATGATAATTCTAGACTTCACATGAGCCTTAGGCACACCAGGCATCATATTAATAAAATCGACAACAAATTCTGAATGTGAGTGAGTAATGATGGCCAAATTGGCATATGTACCATCAGCTACTTCAGCACTTAATTCAATATTCAATTGATTTTCCGGATTTTGATTTTTTGGGTCCATAATTAATTATTTTCAAGGATTTCTTCTTCCTCTTTCGAGGCCATAAGTTTTTCGTATTCTTCCAATGATCCAACAACTAAATCATCGTAACAGCGCAGACCTGTTCCAGCAGGAATAAGGTGACCAACGATAACATTTTCTTTCAGACCATTTAGTGTATCACGTTTTGCATTAATTGCCGCATCGGTAAGTACTTTAGTCGTTTCCTGGAAGGAAGCAGCTGACAGCATACTTTCGGTTTGCAGCGCAGCACGTGTAATACCCTGAAGTATTTGACGAGCAGTTGCAGGTTGTGCATCTCTTGCTTCAATAACTTTTCTGTCTTTTCTACGAAGCAGAGAATTTTCGTCGCGAAGTTTTCTGGCAGATACTATTTGACCTGATTTCAAATTTTCGCTATCGCCTGGATCCTCAATAACTTTTTTGTTGAAAATATTATCATTTTCTTCTTGAAAGTCGAGTTTATTTACAATCTCATTCTCAAGAAAACGAGTGTCGCCTGGATCCATGATATTAACCTTACGCATCATTTGGCGAACAATCACCTCAAAATGCTTGTCGTTAATTTTCACACCCTGTAAACGATACACTTCCTGAACTTCGTTAACCAAATATTCCTGAACCTTTGTAGGTCCTTTAATAGCAAGAATATCAGCAGGTGAAAATGCTCCATCAGATAAAGAAGTACCTGCTTTTACAAAGTCATTTTCTTGAGCCAGAATTTGTTTTGTTGTTGAAATCAGATAGCGTTTTTCCTCATTGGTTTTAGAGGTAATGATTACTTCCTTATTACCACGTTTCAACTTAGGGCCAAAACTAACAATACCATCAATTTCAGCAACAACTGCAGGTTCAGAAGGATTTCTTGCTTCAAAAAGTTCGGTTACTCGTGGCAAACCACCAGTGATATCACCAGCTTTACCAATAGTTCTCGGAATTTTTGCAAGAATATCTCCGGGCTTAATACTCGTTCCTTCATCTATCATAAGATGGGCGCCTACTGGAATGTCAAAGCGCTTTAGCTCTTCTTTAGTTGAAGACATCACTTTAAGATGAGGGTTCTTGTTTTTCTGCCTGGCTTCGATAATTACTTTATCGTGATATCCAGTTTGTTCGTCAGATTCTTCACGAAAAGTTACACCTTCAATGATGTCTTCAAAAGCGACTTTACCGGCAGTATCTGAAAGAATAACAGCGTTATAAGGATCCCATTCGCAAATAAGATCTCCTTTGCTGACTTCATGTCCAGTTTTGAAATACAATGTTGATCCGTAAGGAATGTTCGCAGATTGTAGTACAATAGAAGTCTTTTTGTCGAGAATTTTCATTTCAGCAGAACGACCCATAACCATCATTGCTTCTTTTCCTTCATCGTTTTTCTTTTTCAGGAATCGGAGCTCGTCAATTTCAAGAATACCATCGTATTTGGCATCAATTTTACTATTGATAGTTACGTTGGAAGCAGCACCCCCAATGTGGAAAGTACGAAGGGTAAGCTGAGTTCCCGGTTCCCCGATAGATTGTGCAGCAATTACTCCAACAGCTTCTCCGGTTTGTACCATACGTCCGTTTGCAAGATTTCGGCCATAACAATTGGCACAAACTCCACGCTTAGATTCACAGGTAAGTACAGAACGAATTTCTATCTCTTCAATTGGACTGTCATCAATAATTCTTGATAAGTCTTCAGTAAGCTCTGCTCCGGCAGGTGCAATTAGCTCACCTGTATTCGGATGATACACATCGTGTAAAGTAGTACGTCCAAGAATTCTCTCATACAATGACTCAACGATTTCCTCGTTTTTCTTCAACGCACTTACTATCAATCCTCTTAATGTACCGCAATCATCTTCCATAATAATTACATCCTGAGCAACGTCAACCAATCGACGAGTCAGATAACCAGCATCAGCAGTTTTAAGAGCAGTATCAGCAAGACCTTTACGCGCACCGTGAGTAGAAATAAAATATTCAAGTACCGAAAGACCCTCTTTGAAGTTTGACAAAATTGGATTCTCAATAATCTCTCCACCTGTTGCACCTGATTTTTGAGGCTTGGCCATCAGACCACGCATACCAGATAGCTGACGAATCTGTTCTTTTGATCCACGAGCACCCGAATCAAGCATCATATACACAGGGTTGAAACCATCTTTATCCTTAGAGAGTTTATCAATAAGAATTTTGGTGAGATTTGAGTTGGTATGAGTCCAGATATCAATAATCTGGTTGTATCGTTCGTTATTGGTAATGAATCCCATATTATAATTATTCATCACTTCTTCTACCTCAGTATTGGCTGCACCAATAAGTATGGCTTTTTCTTTCGGGATAATAATATCACCAAGATTAAAGGAAAGTCCACCAGTAAAAGCCATTCTAAATCCAAGACCCTTAATATCGTCGAGGAAATTAGCCGCTTCAACATTGCTGGTTAGTTTCAAAACAGTTCCAATGATATCACGCAATGCTTTTTTAGTCAGCAGTGTATTGATATAAGGAACTCTCTTGGGAACCACTTGATTGAAAAGCACACGACCAACGGTAGTTTCAATAATATTGGTTTTACCTTCGTCATCAACCAAACGCAACTTAATAATTGCATGAAGATTAGCTCTCCCTTCATTATACGCAATGATTACTTCTTGTGCAGAATAGAAAGTAATTCCTTCTCCTGGTGTTTTATTGTCTTTAGTACTAGGGCGACCTTTGGTCATATAATAAAGACCAAGTACCATGTCCTGAGAAGGAACGGCAATAGGAGCACCATTGGCAGGATTAAGAATATTATGAGATGCTAGCATGAGCAACTGAGCTTCTAACACTGCCTCATTACCTAATGGAACGTGAACAGCCATTTGGTCACCATCAAAGTCAGCATTGAACGCTGTACAAACGAGAGGGTGTAATTGAATGGCTTTCCCTTCAATAAGCTTGGGTTGGAATGCCTGAATACCCAATCGATGCAAAGTAGGAGCACGGTTGAGCAGAACAGGATGACCTTTTAATACGTTTTCAAGTATATCCCAAACTACAGGATCTTTACGATCAACAATCTTTTTAGCAGATTTTACCGTTTTCACAATGCCTCTTTCGAGCATTTTGCGAATAATAAATGGCTTAAAGAGCTCAGAAGCCATTTCTTTAGGTAAACCACACTCATTAAGTTTCAATTCAGGACCAACCACAATTACCGAACGACCTGAATAATCGACACGTTTACCAAGTAGGTTCTGGCGAAAACGTCCTTGCTTACCTTTAAGGCTATCTGAAAGAGATTTAAGTGCCCGATTTGATTCGGTTTTTACAGCATTTACCTTGCGGCTGTTATCGAAAAGACTATCAACAGATTCCTGAAGCATACGTTTTTCGTTGCGAAGAATCACGTCAGGAGCCTTGATTTCGATTAGGCGTTTTAGGCGATTATTGCGGATAATAACACGACGGTAGAGATCGTTAAGATCGGAAGATGCAAAACGACCACCATCAAGGGGTACTAAAGGACGAAGTTCTGGTGGAATAACAGGAACAACTTTAACAATCATCCATTCTGGATTATTGTTGATACGTGTTTGTCCATCGCGGAAAGACTCAACAACTTGCAAACGCTTCAAAACATCGGCTTTTCTTTGCTGAGAAGTTTCTGTATTGGCACGATGACGCAAACTGTATGAAAGTTCATCAAGATCGAGACGTCCGAGTAAATCCTGCAAAGCTTCACCACCCATTTTGGCAATAAATTTCTGAGGGTCATCATTGTCAAGCGCCTGATTTTCTCTGGGCAATGTTTCCAGAATCTCGAAATATTCTTCCTCACTTAAGAAATCGAGTTGGTTTACCCCTTCTTCTTCTTTAATTCCCGGGTTGATTACAACATACTTTTCGTAATATATAATCTGCTCGAGTTTTTTAGTAGGAATACCTAACAGGGCTCCAATTTTATTAGGAAGTGAGCGAAAAAACCAGATATGCGCTACAGGAACAACAAGCTGAATGTGGCCCATCCGTTCCCTGCGGACTTTCTTTTCCGTTACTTCAACACCACAGCGGTCACAAACGATTCCCTTATAGCGAATACGCTTGTATTTTCCACAGTGACATTCGTAATCCTTAACAGGCCCGAAAATACGCTCACAGAATAATCCATCGCGTTCGGGTTTGTATGTCCTGTAATTAATAGTTTCAGGCTTGGTCACTTCTCCATGAGACATCTCAAGGATTTTCTCGGGAGAAGCCAGACTGATGATTATGCTTGAAAAAGTGCTCTTAGGAGCGTTTTCTCTTCTGAATGCCATATAACGATATATTTCAGTTAATGGATACTATGTTATTATTCAAAACTTACGTTTAGACCCAATCCTTTGAGTTCATGAACCAATACATTGAAAGATTCTGGAATACCTGGTTTTGGCATACTTTCACCTTTAACAATTGCCTCATATGCCTTGGCACGACCAAGAACATCATCGGATTTTACAGTCAAAATTTCACGTAATATATGGGCAGCACCAAATGCTTCAAGTGCCCAGACTTCCATCTCTCCAAAACGCTGTCCACCAAATTGTGCTTTACCACCTAATGGCTGTTGCGTAATGAGTGAGTAGGGGCCGATAGAACGTGCATGCATCTTATCATCAACAAGGTGATGCAGTTTCATCATGTAAATTACACCAACGGTTGCGGGTTGATCAAAACGAATTCCGGTTTCTCCATCATAGAGATAAACCTGTCCGTTTTTAGGCAAACCTGCTTTTTCAATATAGTCATTGATTTCTTCAACAGAAGCTCCGTCGAAAATAGGAGTTGCAAATTTCTCGCCTGTTTTTAAACCGGCCCAACCCAAAACTGTTTCATAAATCTGACCCAAATTCATACGACTTGGCACGCCAAGTGGGTTAAGGACAATGTCGACCGGGCTTCCATCAGCAAGGAAAGGCATATCTTCATCGCGAACAATTCTTGCAACAATACCTTTGTTACCATGACGACCTGCCATCTTATCACCAACACGCAATTTGCGTTTTTTAGCAATATAGACTTTGGCAAGCTGAACAATTCCTGCAGGTAATTCATCTCCAACACTGGCAACGAATTTTTTTCTTTGATGTATACCGAGATACTCTTTGTATTTAATCTCGTAGTTATTCAGCAGGGTAAGAATGTTTAAATTAACATCTTTATTACTAGTCCAATTGGTAGGAACAATAGCAATATAATCGAGATTTGCTAAGATTTTTGGAGAAAATTTAGTTCCTTTAGGAATGATTTCCTGACGCAAATTATTAATTACGCCGCTGGAAGTTAGCCCTTTTGTAAGAACATTCAATTTCTCAATCAAATTTTTCTTCAGCTCAGAAGCCTGATATTCAAACTCATTTTGCAATTGTTCAATCAGTGCTTTTTCCTTACTCTTTGCTTTTTTATCTTTAATAGCTCTACTGAAGAGTTTTTTCTCAATAACCACACCGTTTACACCAGGTGAAGCTTTAAGCGATGCATCTTTTACATCACCGGCTTTATCACCAAAAATTGCACGCAGCAGTTTTTCTTCAGGAGTAGGATCTGTTTCACCTTTAGGCGTAATTTTTCCAATTAGAATATCGCCTTCGTTAACTTCGGCACCTACACGAATAAGACCGTTAGCATCGAGGTTGCGTATTGCTTCTTGGCTAACATTAGGGATGTCGTTGGTAAGTTCTTCAATACCACGTTTAGTATCACGAACTTCCATTACAAACTCTTCAATATGTATTGAGGAAAATACATCTTCACGAACAACACGCTCGGAAATCACGATAGCATCCTCAAAATTATACCCTTTCCAAGGCATGAAAGCTACCACAAGATTACGACCCATGGCGATTTCACCCTGATCAGTGGCATAACCTTCGCACAAGACCTGTCCTTTTCTCACCTTTTCACCTTTGCGAACGATGGGCTTAAGATTAACAGTAGTACTTTGGTTGGTTTTCATGAATTTGGTGAGATGATATGTTCTGATATCATCTTCAAAAGACAAGAGTTTTTCCTCTTCACTTCTGTTGTAGCGGATGATAATTTTCTTGGCATCCACATATTCTACAACGCCCTCACCTTCTGAATTAATCAAAACACGACTATCGGCAGCAACACGCTCTTCCAGTCCAGTTCCAACAATCGGAGATTCTGGAGTAATTAGAGGAACTGCCTGACGCATCATGTTTGATCCCATCAATGCACGGTTTGCATCATCGTGCTCCAAAAACGGAATAAGCGATGCTGCAATAGATGCAATTTGGTTGGTCGCTACGTCCATAAGGTCAACTTCTTTTCTTTCAACGATAGGATAGTCGGCCAAATAACGAGATTTAATACGATCATTTATAAAATTACCTTTTGCATCAATGGGCGCATTTGCCTGTGCAATGATTCTATTCTCTTCATCCTCAGCAGAAAGATAAATAGGTTTGGTTTTAAGATCAACCACACCTTCTTTTACATCTCTATATGGGGTTTCGATAAAACCAAGATCATTTATTTTTGCGTAAACACAAAGCGATGAAATCAGACCAATGTTTGGTCCTTCCGGCGTTTCGATAGTACATAAACGGCCATAATGAGTATAATGAACGTCACGAACTTCAAAACCTGCTCTTTCACGAGACAAACCACCTGGTCCTAAAGCAGAAATCCTTCTTTTATGAGTGATTTCAGACAAAGGATTGGTTTGATCCATAAACTGCGACAGCTGGTTGGTTCCAAAGAATGAGTTAATAACCGATGAAAGGGTTTTAGCGTTAATCAGATCTATAGGCTTAAAGACCTCATTGTCGCGTACATTCATTCTTTCACGAATGGTTCTGGCCATACGTGCAAGACCCACACCAAACTGAGTATAAAGTTGTTCTCCAACCGTTCTTACACGGCGGTTACTTAAGTGATCAATGTCATCAACATCTGTTTTGCTATTAATAAGCTCTACAAGATGTTTGATAATATCAATGATATCATCTTTAGTTAAAACACGGTCTTCCAACTTAGCAGTACTGCGATTAAGCTTTCTGTTGATTCTGTATCTTCCAACCTCCCCTAAATCGTAGCGTTTGTCACTGAAAAACAGTTTTTCAATAATACCACGTGCCGTTTCTTCATCGGGTGGTTCAGCGTTACGCAGCTGACGGTAAATAAATTCAACAGCTTCCTTTTCGTTGTTTGCCGTATCTTTTTGTAAAGTATTGAAGATTACACTGTAATCGGCATTAGCATGATCTTCTTTATGCAGCAATATGGTTTTTACACCGCTGTTAAATATTTCATCTATATGCTGATTTTCGAGAATAGTTTCACGCTCCAGAATCACTTCAGTTCTTTCAATGGAAACTACTTCTCCAGTATCTTCATCTACAAAATCTTCTACCCAAGTTTTAACAACACGAGCCGCGAGTTTGCGACCAATATGTTTTTTAAGGGCCGTTTTGGAAACTTTAATTTCTTCTGCCAAGTCAAAAAGCTCAAGAATCTGCTTATCAGACTCAAAGCTAAGCGCTCTAAGCAAAGTGGTAACCGGTAATTTCTTTTTCCGATCAATGTATGCATACATGACATTATGAATGTCTGTTGCGAACTCCATCCAAGAACCTTTGAAAGGAATGATCCTAGCCGAATAAAGAATGCTACCATTTGGATGGCGGCTGGAACCGAAAAATACACCAGGACTTCTGTGAAGCTGAGAAACAACAACACGTTCTGCACCGTTGATTACGAAAGTTCCTTTGGGTGACATGTAAGGAATCATTCCCAGATACACATCCTGTGTAATGGTCTCAAAATCTTCATGCTCAGGATCTGTACAATACAGTTTAAGTTTAGCTTTCAGAGGAACCGAATACGTCAACCCTCTTTCGAAGCATTCTTCAATGCTGTATCGAGGCGGGTCGATATAATAATCCAAAAACTCCAGTACGAAGTTATTTCTGGCATCGGTGATAGGGAAATTCTCGGCGAAAACTTTGTAAAGACCTTCATCTTTACGATTGTCGGGAGTAGTTCCTATTTGGAAAAAGTCCTGAAATGATTTGAGCTGAATTTCTAATAAATCCGGATATTCCGGCTGGGTGGTTGAAGCGAAGTTTATTCTTTTAGACATATTACTGATTGTCAATGTTTTGCGACTAATAACCCTGAATAAATTATGTATTGCTACATAAAACGGGCAAAGACCTCAATCCTTAGAAAGAGGTCTTAACCACGTATTAAAAAACTGAAACTATTTAAGTTCAATTTCAGCTCCTGCCTCTTCAAGAGACTTTTTAAGAGCTTCGGCCTCATCCTTTGAGATTCCTTCCTTAAGTGCGCTAGGAGCAGAATCAACAAGTTCTTTGGCTTCTTTTAGTCCAAGACTAGTGAGTTCTTTAACGAGTTTTACAACTGCTAATTTTTGAGCACCGGGGCTTTTGATTATTACATCAAATTCGGTTTTCTCTTCAACGGCGGCATCACCACCTGTAGGAGCTGCGGCTACTACTGCAGCTGCGGCAGCTGGCTCAATTCCATATTCTTCTTTAAGAATACCAGCTAGTTCATTTACCTCTTTAACGGTTAGGTTTACCAATTCTTCAGCGAGTGCTTTTACGTCTGCCATTTTTGTATTTGATTTAATGGTTTAACAATTAATAATTAGGCGGCCTTCTCCGATAACGTTTCTAAAATACCGGCAATTTTTTGACCCTGTGATTTCAATGCACCAACAACATTGTTGATAGGTGATTGCAGTGCGGCAATAACATCTCCGATAACTTCTTCTTTCGATTTAATCGAAACAAGATAATCGAGTTTGTCATCTCCGATAACAGTCATATCCATCACAAAGGCACCTTTAAGGATCGGTTTTTCAGATTTTTTTCTAAATTCCTTGATCAACTTGGCGGGTGCTTTTGCTGAGTTAGACAACATTAGCGAAGTTGGGCCTGTAAGGATAGGATAGAGCTCTGAATAGTCTTTTTCAGCCTCTTCCATTGCTCTTTTCAGAAGGGTGTTTTTTACAACCTTCAAGCTCACCTCATTTTTGAAACACTGACGGCGAAACAACGATGATTGTTCGGCATTAAAGCCGGCAATATCTGCTATATAAATAGCGTCGCTGTTATTTACCAAATCTGTAATCTCAGCTATGAGTTTGTATTTGTCTTCCTTTCTCATAGGTCGAACTTTCAATTAATGATTAATTGGAGACACTTTTAATGTCGACGTGTATCCCCGGTCCCATCGTACTTGATAAGTAAACACTCTTCATGTATGTGCCTTTGGCAGCAGCTGGTTTCAATTTCATAATAGATGAAAGTACTTCTCGGGTGTTATCCTCCAGTTTATTAGCATCAAAAGACACTTTTCCGACGGAAGCGTGGATAATACCATACTTGTCAACTTTAAAATCAATTTTACCTGCTTTTACATCTTGTACTGCCTTACCGACATCCATAGTAACTGTACCTGTTTTCGGGTTTGGCATTAATCCACGAGGACCGAGGACTTTACCAAGAGGCCCTACTTTAGGCATCACGTTGGGTGTTGTAATTACCACGTCAAAATCTGTCCATCCACCTTTAATCTTGGTAATATAATCATCTAATCCTACAAAATCAGCTCCACCTTCTTTGGCTTCGGCTTCTTTATCAGGATTACACAATACCAAAACTCTGATGGTTTTACCAGTTCCGTGCGGAAGCGTCACAGTACCGCGAACCATCTGATTGGCTTTTCTAGGATCAACTCCTAGGCGAACAGCAACATCAACAGATTCATCAAATTTAGAGTAAGCTACTTCTTTCACCAATTTGACGGCATCTGTTAATGGATATTGCGTGTTTTTATCGAGTTTCTCTATTATTTTCTTCTTGTTTTTGCTTAATGTAGCCATTTTTCTTTCTCCCTTAGCTTAAATTAATGATTAAAATGGCGCTTTGCCTGCAATTTTGATTCCCATACTGCGGGCAGTACCAGCAACCATTCTCATGGCAGACTCTACTGTAAAGCAGTTTAAGTCAACCATTTTTGCTTCGGCAATGCTTTTAACATCATCCCATGAAACAGAGGCGATTTTCACCCTGTTAGGTTCTCCAGAACCTTTTGGAATTTTGGCCTTTTCAAGCAATTGAACTGCTACGGGCGGAGTTTTAACAATAAAGTCAAAGCTCTTATCTTTGTATACATTAATAATTACTGGCAATAATTTACCAGCTTGTTCCTGCGTTCTAGCATTGAACTGTTTGCAAAACTCCATGATGTTTACACCTTTAGCACCCAATGCAGGGCCTACGGGTGGAGATGGATTTGCAGAACCTCCTTTAATTTGTAGTTTAATTAAACCTACGACTTCTTTTGCCATGTTTTTCTTCTTTAGTTATGTTCAAGCGAACGCAATTATTCTTTCTCAACCTGCATGAAACTTAATTCAAGGGGAGTTTTACGCCCAAAGATCTTTACCATCACTTTAAGCTTTTTACGTTCTTCATTAACTTCTTCTACAATTCCGGAAAAACTATTGAATGGACCGTCAATTACACGAACGGTTTCTCCAACCATAAAGGATTCGTACATTTCTTCTCCTTTGTCGGCCAATTCATCAACTTTTCCGAGTATTCTATTCACTTCATTCTGGCGTATTGGAACAGCTTCGCCTTTTGAGCCAACAAATCCAAGGACGCCAGGTACGTTACGGATAACGTGAATTATTTCGCTATCTAATGCCGCTTCTATTAAAATATAGCCAGGAAAATAATTACGCTCTTTTGTTATTTTTTTTCCCTTGCGAATCTGAAATACTTTTTCCATAGGAATTAGCACCTGCGCAACATAATCCTGCAGGTTGTGGCGGGCAATTTCATTATCGATGTATTGCTTGACTTTTTTCTCGCTTCCGCTTACAGCCCTAACAACATACCACTTTTTAACTGATTCACTCATTGGAAAGGGGGGTAAAGTTAAATTTAGAACATGGTGTAAATTAGCTCCATGATATTCTTAAAAGAGAGGTCCATAATTAGAACAACTCCTGCAATAACCAATGAAGCGACAGAAACAACAATGGAGCTTTCTTGTAAATCTGCCCATGTTGGCCAACTTACTTTGTGCAGCATTTCGTCTCTTGTATCCTTGATACCTTTTATTAACTTTCGCATTTTATTTCAAGATTAGCACGGGTGGTAGGGATCGAACCCACAACCTACGGTTTTGGAGACCGCCACTCTACCAGTTGAGCTACACCCGTAAAATTTGGTATTCGTAACCAGAGCTACGAATACCAAATTTATATGTAAGTGTTTTAGTCTAAAATTTCAGTTACCTGACCAGCACCTACTGTGCGTCCACCTTCGCGGATAGCAAAACGTAGGTTCATGTTCATTGCAACTTCAACAATGAGGTTAACTTTAATGGTAAGGTTATCACCAGGCATTACCATGTCAACACCATCAGGAAGTACAACTTCTCCAGTTACATCAGTGGTACGGAAGTAGAACTGAGGTCTGTAGTTATTATGGAAAGGAGTGTGACGTCCACCTTCTTCTTTTTTAAGAATATAAACCTCAGCTTTGAATTCTTTGTGAGGTTTGATGGCGCCAGGCTTGGAAATTACCATACCACGGCGGATTTCGTTTTTATCAATACCGCGAAGTAATAATCCAACATTGTCACCAGCCTCACCGCGGTCAAGAATCTTACGAAACATCTCAACACCAGTAACTACTGATTTCAATTTTTCTGCACCTAAACCAAGGATATCAACAGGATCCCCTGAATTAATAACACCAAGTTCAATACGTCCTGTAGCAACAGTTCCACGTCCAGTAATTGAGAATACATCTTCTACTGGCATAAGGAAGTCTTTATCTACATCGCGTGGAGGAATAGGAATATATTCATCAACAGCCTTCATGAGTTCCATTACTTTTTCTACCCATTTTGGCTCTTTGTTTAGCGCACCAAGAGCTGACCCTTGAATAACTGGTGTATTATCACCGTCGAATCCGTAGAATGTAAGCAGATCTCTGATATCCATTTCAACAAGCTCGAGAAGCTCATCGTCGTCCACCAAGTCAACTTTATTCATGAATACAACAATTGTTGGTACACCAACCTGACGGGCAAGAAGGATGTGTTCACGAGTCTGAGGCATAGGGCCATCAGTAGAAGCAACAACCAAAATAGCGCCATCCATCTGTGCAGCACCAGTTACCATGTTTTTAACGTAATCGGCATGACCAGGACAGTCAACGTGAGCATAATGACGATTTTCTGTCGAATATTCAACGTGTGCTGTATTAATAGTAATACCTCTTTCTCTCTCCTCAGGAGCATTGTCGATAGAATCGAATGAACGGAACTCTGATAAACCGGCTTCTGCCAAGTTAAGAGTAATCGCAGCCGTTAACGTAGTTTTACCATGGTCAACATGTCCGATGGTACCTATGTTAAGGTGCGGCTTACTGCGTTCGAATTTTTCTTTTGCCATGTTGTTTTCGTTTGATTTTATTTTATTTTTAACCTTCTGTTTTGCAAATGATTATAGAGCCTTTGGCGAGAGTTGAACTCGCGACCCCTTCCTTACCAAGGAAGTGCTCTACCCCTGAGCTACAAAGGCTTCAATAGAGCGGAAGACGGGGCTCGAACCCGCCACCTAAAGCTTGGAAGGCTTTCGCTCTACCAAATGAGCTACTTCCGCTAAAAAATATGTGGGGAGAGGAGGATTCGAACCTCCGAAGGCTTAGCCAACAGATTTACAGTCTGCCCCGTTTAACCGCTCTGGAATCTCCCCGCATAAGATGCACCTGAGCCGATGAAGGGACTCGAACCCCCGACCTGCTGATTACAAATCAGCTGCTCTACCAGCTGAGCTACATCGGCATGCAAAATGCTTGATAATCAATTTCAAAAAACAGCCTTCTAGCAATTTCCACCTATAAAAAAAGCAGTCCTTACAAAAAGGACTGCAAATGTATGAACTATTTTTGAATGTGCAAAAAAAATTGATAAAATTTTTCTTTATGGCTTGATTTTTTCTTTATGCTTACCCAATTGTTTACGTAAAGCCTTCAAAGCCACATCAGTTGCCTCTTCAAAAGACTTACATTGTTTCTTGGCAAAAAGATCATTACCGGGCACTTTAAGCCTAATTTCCATTATTTTGTTTTCCATATTTGAAGAATTATCAAGGCGTAATGTGATTTCGCTCCCGATAACCTCATCATAGGTGCTTACAAGTTTGTTTACCTTCTCGGTAATGAACTCTTCAAGTTTTTGATCAGCTTTGAAATGAACTGAATTGATACTGATTTTCATAATATTGTCCTCCTTAACTTTTTAGGATTTGGGATGTGCTTTGGAGTATATCTCCTGAAGCTTTTTAATGTTAGTATGTGTGTAAATCTGCGTTGCAGACAAGTTGGCATGTCCAAGCAACTCTTTGATAGCCGAAAGATCTGCTCCATTATTAAGCATATGAGTTGCAAATGTATGCCTCATAATATGTGGACTCTTCTTTTTTAATGTGCTGATTTTATCAATCATTAAGTGTACTTTTCTGTAAACAAAATTCGGGTACATCATTTTCCCAGCATTGGTTACCAGAAAATAGGAATCGAAGGGAAATCCTTCAAAAAAGCTGTCTCTGATAATAATATAATCACTCATCAGATTTTGAAGTTTATTCCCAAACGGAATTAATCGCTCTTTATTTCTTTTGCCAATCACTTTTATTAGATTTCTTCCAAAATCAATGTCAGAATCCTTCAAGTTTATAAGCTCACTGCGGCGCATACCACAAGCATATAATGTTTCGAAAATAACGAGGTCCCTGAAATCGGGAAATTCCATTTCACTAGTATCGCAGACCATGTTTTCTTGCATTACTTGCTCATCAAGAAAAGATGGAAGGCGATCTTTCATTTTAGGCAAAGGAATATTTCTTGCAGGATTGCTTAAAATTATACCTTTATATATAAGGAAGCGAAAAAAGCTTGATAAACTGGTTTTTTTTCTATGCAAACTACTGGCAGAATATTGCTGAGAAGCTAAATTGGCAAGCCATGATCTAATCATTTGTTGCTTTACCAAAGTAAAATCAGCACAATCATAGTTTTCTTTCAAATACAAACTGAACGACTCAAGGTCTTTTTTGTAGGCGGTCAGGGTATGTGCAGAGTAACGTTTTTCTTTTGAAATATAGCGTAAATAGTCCTCTATCATAAAAAAATCCCACTAAAAACTTTAGTGGGATAAATATAATAAAATTTCGGGCTAAAGTCAAGCCTTAACCGTTAATTTGTTTTGAGATCATGCGTTGCAGATATAAAGAGCGCAATTTTGACTCTCTTTTTCTTTCAGAAGGTTTTGTATATTGTTGACGGGCGCGAAGCTCTCTGGAAATTCCAGTTTTCTCGAATTTTCTTTTTAGCTTCTTTAGAGCTTTGTCAATGGTGTCGCCTTCTTTAAGTGTTACAATGATCATCGCTTAATACTCCTTTTTTTTAGTTAATTGGGGTGCAAATGTAGGAATATATTTTTGAAAAACAAAAAAAAGTACACCAAATTAGAAAAAAGGATTGTTTTCTTTTTCCTCCACTATAGTTGTTGAGGGTCCATGACCAGGATAAACTGTTGTTTCTGCTGGCAGAGTAAAAAG
>JAFGWG010000123.1 GCA_016937255.1 Bacteroidales bacterium | reverse complement strand
TCGCGTATCGGCGGACATTGGAATGCAGATTTTCAAATGCGCTAGAGATGGAATGTCAGCAAAGAGAACTCAGAAGGAGTTTAATATAAATAACCCGGGATGAAATCCCGGCAAACAAAAAAGAGAAAAACGACACTGAATGGGGTCGAATATAAAAAACGAAACACCTGTCAGACGCCTAAACCTTATAGTACTATGTATGTAGTCTGACAATTTTAAGTAAATGAGATAAAAAAATTCAAAGACTTGCAAACAATTATTATATTTGTAGTGAAAATCCATTGTCCTATGTATAAAATTCTATTCTTTGTCGCCAGCCTATTGTTGTCTTTTTCATTGTTCTCTCAGGTCGAAACCCTTGAGCGTATTGGGCAAACCCGTATGTCTGCTTCTTCTGTTGTGGAATGGGATAGTTTAAACAGTCGTATCATTGTGGGTGCCGGCGCAGTGATAAAAATTTACAATGCAACCAATCCAAACAATATTTTTTTGGAAGCTCAACGACCGCTGAAAGGTGCTATAAGCGAGTTCGCATTATATGGCGATACCCTCTTTGTTTCTGCCTGCCACGATGGAGTGTATGCTATCGACTATATGTCTCCCGAACTAGATATTATCGATTGGTACAATATGCACAACGAAGGGGTGAAAGGAGCCTATGATATGTTTCTCTTTGATGATACACTTTATATTGCCGATAATATTCAGGTCAGAATTCTTACATATCAAAATGGCTCATTCACTTATCAAAATACATTTGGACCATTGAACTCTATTGCAGTGGCTCGGCGCGGAGATTTGATTGCAATCGGAAACAGAGGATTGGTGGGAACAATATCAATTTATAATGCACAAAATTTGAGCACCGCTTTGGCTACATGGCAAAACTCTAAAATTTGGTATTTGATGGATGTCGATTTTGCAGATTTGAATGATAGTATAATTTATGTGTGCGGTGGACCCGAAAATTTATTAAATGTGAGTTCTGTGTTTTATGCTTTGCATTATGACGGATCTAACTTAACTATGGCTGATTCACTTCTTGTAGCTGGTGGTATGCTTGGCTTTGCTCAGATTAATATTATGAATATGAGTTCTAAAAACGATACCTTATTCCTTACTACCACTGCAGCAATCAATTGGCCATTGTCTAATTATACCATTATACCAATACTTGATGCTACCGGACTTCCAAACGACACCATGGTAGATCTTGGCTTTATCAACGCCGGTCTCTGGCATTTCGATGCAGCAGTGATGCACGGAACTGATTATATGGCTATTGCGTCCGAATGGCTGGGCACTATGATTACCGATATCAGTCAGCTAAATCCACTCGATACAATAAGTTTTCATACCACCGGCGGTTGGACTAATAATTGTTTTGCCATTGGCGACACCCTTTACTCAAGTCAAGAAGGAGACGGAATGTATGTGTATAGCATCGATAGCCTTATGTTTTCTGAATCTTTCATGAATAACGCCATTCTTGCCCATTGGGAAAATGGTGGTTTTATCAGTTCAGCTTTATATTTGAATGATTCTCTTTTGCTTATGAATACCGGAGATATTTATAATGTGAAAACATGGAAACAGGGAGGAAGTGCTTTTATTCAGGATGAAACCGGTGTAGATATGGTCGAAATGGAATTGTTACAAACCAATACAGGCCCTAGAATTGCAGGAACTGCAACAAATTTTGTTAAGAATTTTGTGAATTTATACGACCCCTTCGATGCAATTGGATCCTACGCCATTATTGAAACTGATACAAACCTGAATAGCTATTGGGCTTTAGAATCTTCGGGCGATACATTGTATTACGGTAAAAAATATGGTGTCGATTTTTACCTGCAAGCGGTGAAAGTTGCCAACGACCAATTTCAACTTATCGATACTATAAAAATGGATGGAGAAATTCATGCCATCGATATTGAAGGAAGTAAAATTGCAGTTGGATGTCAACAATCTGTATCTGAACTTGGCTGGAATGGTAACGAGTTGCAATTGAATAATAGTTTTTTCGATTACAATTTCGTTGTACGCGATATCGATCTGAAGAATGGTTACTATTATATAGCCGACAAGTTTTATGGTGCACAGGTAGTCGATATGTCGGCGGGCGCTGTTGCTGCAAAGTATATTGGTAGCGAGGGCTGGCTGAATTTATTTGGCAGTACATCCATTTTTGTGCGTGACGATGGTGTGATTTTGCTTAGTGATTTTCATGCCGGTACTTTTATTATTGAAAAATTCGACACCACGCTAATACCTCAAGGAATAGAAAGACCTGATGATCCTGAAAAAGGAGCCTTGGTCTATCCAAATCCGGCCGATCAGTTCATTACGGTTTTGCCCGATGCAGGATTTCACGGAAGTATGGTTTTTAGTGTCTTTGATCTAACCGGACGCTTGATAACTCGTTTCAAAAAATCTGATTGCGAGCCTTTTAATATCAATACATCAAGTTATGAGGACGGAACTTACGTGTATTCACTTCGGGCACCTGATGGGAAAAGATATACGGGTAAGTTTGTGGTGAGGCATTAATTTCCCTGAACAAATACTGTTTCCATGAATAAGGTTCTTTTCTATTTATTAATTGTAATCATTTCGCAAAAAATGATGTACAATAACCAGATTTTTGCACAGAATATAGATTTTCAAGATTTTAAAAGCCAATTCGTTCAAAAAAAATTGCCCGTGCGATACATCGATGATGCAAATGTAAAACAATTAAAAACTCTGCCGATAAACTATACGCATTGGTTGTTCCAAAACTCATCAGATACCAGAACAATAAGTCCGGTCGCGGGTTTTGACATGAAGTATAATAATTGGCTGGCAGTATTTTTTCTCAATTATTCCGATCAGAATAATCAGTTTTATCTTTGCCTTTTTAACAAAAACGGCGTATTAACAGACTCTATATCATTAGATTATAATTCCATGATGTATTCAGAATCAAATACTATTGTAGAAATTGATCAATGGAATTGTATTCATGTAATTGACGAAGTTATCGACAGAGGGGCAGGATGGTTTATGCAAGGGAATAATGTGGCAAATTATTTAACATTTTATGCAGGTCGAGTGGAATGGAGCCGAACAACCTATTATGTTGATGAATCCGGAAAGTTTGCATCCGGTAACGGCCCAAGAGAGCTGGTTAGTGAATTTCTTTTAACCTTAGGCAGCGCCAATTTTGAAGAGGCATATTCCTTTCAAAAAATTAAGGCTTGGGGCAGTTTAGAACAGTTTTCCTCTCCTAATGCCTTCGGGGGCATAAATCAAGTGGTTTTCGATACAATGAAAATCATTTACGAAGATGATGTTCATGCGCAAGTGTACTGCCATGCATTTTATTCCGACTCCATTAATTGGGGAATGGAAGTTTCGCAAGTATTTTATGTGAATAAAACGTTTGAAGAACCATTTATCGATGATATGAAAGTGATTTCTTTCAGTAAACAAATGAAATACTCCTGTAATGATTTTCACTTTTCTGAATTCTTTTTAAAAAACATCGATGAACATTCCTTTGAATTTGAATTAACCATAGTTTCAAATGAAATTGATGCTGAAAAAGAAACAAATAAAGCTGGACAAATATCCGGCACAGCAAAATTTCTTACCTCAGATCACGCAGTTTATGAAGGCGATTGCACTTTACATTTCTATTTCAAAGGCAAAAGTATGGTTGAAGTGAAAGAAATGAACTGCTCGAAATACAGACATAAAGATCTGAATTTCAACGGAACATATAAATTTGCAACCTTGTCTTTCTAGTTTTTCAAAAATTCAAATTGCTGTCCAGTATCTTTATCTGTAAAAATCCGGATGAAATACACTCCACTTTCCAAATCCGAAACATTGATCTGCTTTGCGTTTTGCCCTTTCAGACAAATCTGTCCTTGAGTATTCAGAATTTCATATTCAAACTCCTCTTGCTTGATTTCAATATTGAGGTAGGATTCTGCTGGATTTGGCATTATTCTAATATCATTGTTTTCAATATACTGGATCCCAAGTACACACTCTGCACTACAAAAATTTCGGAATGATGCCTGACATCGCAACTCCTCATAAGCAGGTTTGTTGGTGCCGTTGCCGGGATATTCTCGCAAACCCAGACTTGCCAGATAATGCCAGAATCCTGTGTCACTAGGCAAACCGTAGTATTGAACCAGTGTATCAACTGTTTCTGCAGGCCAATCCGTTAAAGAAAAGAATGTGATCCACTGAATATTGTCTTCATAAGTATCCCATGCCTGAAACACATTCCAGATAAATTGCCGCTGCAGTTCATACGAGCTGCTGCAACCTGCTGAAGACGGATAACCGCATTCTGCAAAGAAAATGGGTAAGCTTGTATCAGGATATAAACTCACAAGTTCGGCAAAATCATTTGGAACCACCGTCGGACTTTGCACCTGAAAACCTAAGCCCAAAGGGTAATAAGTGACTGAAACAATATCGTGCGGAGCATTAAGCTGCTGATATATGTTTTTCATTTCGGAACTAACCAAACCATTGTATCCAAGTGTTGTTCCACACATGAGTTCCGTTCCATGAATATTGTAATATAAAGCCTTTGCATAAGGCTGAACTGAGTCTAAGAATGTTCTAAAACGATAAACAGCCGCCGTATCTGTGTCCCAATATCCGTCGCTTTCGTTGCCAATATTAAACGCAATAAGCTCAACATTAGGGATATAGTGAAACAAGGTGTCGAGAAATATCTTAAATCGTGTAATAATTAGTGATGAATCGAAAGGAACGTTTTCAAGATCTGCCGGTACTTCGCGCTTTACCGTATTAATAACCGGAATATTCAGTTCCAGTTTCATGTTTTGAGATGGAAAGTAGAAATCGAGCACTTCTAAAAATGCAATGCCGGCTGTATCATAAGATGCATTTGCAGTGTCGGCCATATTCCAGTCAAATGCAAAGTGTACATATTCGGCACATGCTGCCTTTGCATGATAAACAGCAGAGTCATAGTTGTCATTCTCGGTCATATCAATTTGAAATCCGATTGTACGTGTTTGAGAAAAAAGAGAAACGAAGAGAAGAAAGGAAAGGCTTAGGGTGAAAGCGGTTTTCTTCATGATGATATTATTTAGGTCTTGCAATATTGAGCATTTGTAAAACTGGATCTTCTCCATTAATGGTCATGCCCATTTGTTCGGCAGCAGCACGGCATCCGGCAAAGCATTTGTTATAATGTTCGCATCCGTCACAAAATTCAGGGGTGGATTCTCCCCAGCTTTTTACATAATCGCTCTCGAAAATTTCTTCAAAGCTTTGCTTAAAAATATTTCCTGCATCCACAGGGCTATGATTGCAAAGTCTTAGATTTCCATTATGGTCGAGCGTTAATGGCTTTGATCTCGGATCAGCACCGCAATGTCCGAATCCGATATATGGAAATTCTTTCGGGTCGAGCACACAAATAGGGGAGCACACATTTGAAGTCAGTTTAATCTTGTGATCGCGAATGGTGTCATTTGCAATTTTAAATGCGGCTCTGAGCTCTTCAACTGTAGGCATTAAGTCTTTTGCATATTCAATTCCGGCACCGCCAATATTGAATCGGTTGAGCATAATGGAAGAAACATTCATTTCTTTAAGACGAAGGAGTGTTTCCTGCAAAGTTGGAATATTTTGTTTGGCAAGTACAATTACGGCTACCACTCTGCCACCCATATTTTTAACTGTTTCTATGGTTTTGAGAGATTTTTCATGTGCGCCCTTTACCCCTGCAAGGTAATCGTGAATTTCGGGATCAGTGCTGTGATATGGAAATTCGTATAAAGAAACACCCAGTTTCTGCAGCATTTTGAAATCTTCTTCTGTACCTGCATTTCCATTACTAATGAGCGTTACAGTACTTCCTTTTAGTCTGACCATTAATACCAATTCAGCCAGCCGTTCAAAAAGCATGGGCTCTCCGCCGGTAAATGTGAAATGATCGACGGTGGCTCTTTTATAAAGTTGCTTTATGGCTTTTTTTGCAGCTTTGTAGGTAACTTGTTCAGGTGGAGCAGCTCCGGGCATTTTCCAGATATTATAACAATACTTGCAACGCAAATTACATGCGGTATTGACTTCAAAACTAATATGTGAGAGGTGGGTTTTGTCTTTTTTCATTCTATGGGAGTTCTTGCGGAATCATTTATCATCTCCGCATTGTTATGGATAGGATTAAGAATACTATCGTTTTCGTTAACATGAGTGGTGTCTTCAGGAATGGCTGGGTCGTAACACATTGGAGTAACTGTTTCGCAGCTTTGAATTCCACTGAGAAGGCTGATCCCGGCTATAAAATACAACCATTTCCATCTGAAAATGACTGCTACTTTATTCAATATGAAGAGTAAAAACCTTTTCATTACTCAAATTTGATATTATCTGAAGGTTCTTCTATTATTGCAGTATCAATAGGCGCAGGCATATCATAACAGGTAGGTTCAACAATAGTGTCCTTTTCGCGAACCACAGGACTATAGCATCTATTAATTACGGGCTTGCATGATTCAATGCTACTAAGCAGGCCAATTCCAGCCACAAAATACAGCCATTTCCAACTAATAATGGCTGCGAATTTGTTCAAAATATTAAGAAAGATTCTTTTCATATTATTCGTTTATTGGTGCTGATTGACCATAACAGGTGGGCTCAGCGGGTTGATCATAACACATTACTGGAGCTGCCTCTGTATAACAGTCTAATGGATATATAAAGATGCTATCTATTGGAGGTGAATAGATAATACTATCAGCAATTACAATGCTATCCTGTTTTGGTGGGCTAATCACCTTTAGTTGCCCGGTAAATTCAGTAATTTTTTTCGCCGAATAATTGCCCCTGCCCGTACATGCAGTGGCTAGAATAACTATCCCCGCTGCAAGTTTTCTGCTGTGTAGCATTTTGATATTCAATGCGTTGCTAAGGAACGTGAGTATTTTATATTTGAATTTATTACTCATGTTCAGTGTCTTCCATTTCGGGATTTACTGGCATATAACAACGGGCATCTACATCTGGTTGGTCATCTCTAATGATTGTCGTAACCTCTTCAATTTCAGCAGGAGGAGTATATACGTTATTGTTTTTAGGTGCTTCTTGATATTCTGTATCGGGATCAAAAACAGCTTGGTAACAGGTTTGAATTACCGTGTCTTTATTATCACTACTATCAGTGGCTTGTACATAACATGAGTTTTTGCCACTGCCACCACATGAAAGTAACGAAGCCATGGACGTCATCATAAGTATCCCTGCCAATAATTTCTTTTTGCGAAGTTTTTTCCCTCCAAAAAGTGCTTCGAGTGTAAGAAAAATTGCGTATTGAATTTTGTGTTTCATATTTAATTATTCTTGGGTAGTTCCTCTTTTTTCTCTTTTTCTTCCGGAATTATTACCTTATAACATAATATTTCATCTTCAATGTTTGAGGTGTCTTCTTGCACAATATTGCTTGAGGTGTCAGGTGTGTCTATTTTTTCATAGCACATGGTCTGAATGGTGTCGTTGTTTAATGTTGTATCGATGGTTTCAATATAACAAGTTGTTTTTTTGCCTGAATTACATGAAATGAGTGATGAGATAGACGACAAGAGGATGATTCCAGTCATTAGCTTTTTATTCCTGAGCTTTTTACCTCCAAAAAAAACGGCAAGTGTTGCGAAAAATGAATATTTTATTTTGTGCTTTATCATGTTTATTCTATTTCTAGTTGATCTGTTGGTGGAGGTGTTGGTGTTTTCTGTGCGGTGTCGTAATCAGGTAATACAGTTTTATAGCAAGTGCGGGGCGGAATATCATCGGGATTTATAGTGTCAGTGCTATTCACGCTAATAGTATCGTTTCCATTCCAATTGGGATCGGGCTGACTATAACACATAATTTGAGGTTTACATGAAATCATTGATGATGCTGAATACAAAAGAAAAATACCCGCAATGAGTTTTCTGTATCGCAGCTTTTTGCCTCCAATAATTTTTGCGAAAAAAGATAGAATAAGGTATTTTAGCTTGGCAATCATTTGATTTCTTTTTGTGTTTCTTTGATAACCAGATCACTTCTCTCAATTGGTTTTTGATGCATAACAGTACTATCTGTATTATCGATAGGCGGCATGGGTTTGTAACAAGTGCGGATAATACATGAAGTGCTAACACTAGTCCCAAAAGCAGCAAGCAAGAGAAGGCCAATAGAAAGTTTTAGTTTACGCCTCAATTTCATGACTAATAATTTTCAAACAACAATAATAAGCAAAAATCATACTCGAAAGCAAGATGACCTGAAGAAATTTTGTTAATGTTTTATAGATGCAGGCAAATGAGAGATTTCACAAATGAAGTAAAATTGAAAAAGTAAGATTGAAAAAGGTAAAAGTGAAGTTTCGTTGTCGGATGAAGATGAGTCTGCCTTACTGCCTTACTTTTTACTTTTCAACTTTTCTCCTTTTTCAATTTAACTTACCTAAGTACCGGAAAAAGAGACTTCAGCATTGGTCCCAGACCTGCAAAGAAAAATTCAACCGCAATAACCATAACGATGAGACCCATGAGTTTCATCATGATTTTATTTCCTGTTTCGCCCAATATTTTTACAAGTTTCGTGGCGCCCAACATGAAAATTAGCGTAAGCATAAGCACGACTATCATGCTGGTAATAAGCACGGCCTTCATTTCAATACTATTTGCGTCTTCCATAAGTACAATAGCGTTGGTGATGGCTCCGGGGCCTGCAATCATGGGAATTCCGAGCGGGGTAACCGAAATGTCGTCAACATATTTTTTTACTTGACTTTCATCAAGCTTGAATTTGGAAATTCGCGCTTGGAGCATTTCGTATCCCATTACAAAAAAGATGATTCCCCCAACCATTCGAAGACCATGAACTGAAATTCCGAAGAAACTAAACAAAACTTGCCCGAATAGTGCAAAGACCATTAATGTAATGAAAGCCGTTATAATGGCTTTGATGGCAGTTTTCTTTTTTGCTTTTTGTGGCAAATCTGCTGTCATTGTCATGAACAACGGCATAGCACCCACCGGGTTAATAATGGTGAAAAAACTGGTGAAAGCCAGTAGGCCAAAGGCGGTAATTTCATTCATTTCCGAAGAAAATTTTGTGGAAATTCTCAAAGAATTCCTGGTAAATATATGGGTTGGAAGAAATTAATTCTTGATTAAAAATGTGTTTATCGCCACCGCTAAAATCAGTAACTTTTCCGCCGGCTTCTTCTACCAATAGACTTCCTGCAGCAACATCCCATGGTTTGAGTCCAAATTCGAAGAATCCATCTAGTCTTCCACAAGCTACCCATGCTAAATCTATAGCGGCACTTCCCAATCGGCGCAATCCATGAGAATATTGCATACTCCATGCTATGAAATTCATGTATTCCTGCAATTTGTCAAATTGGTGATAAGGAAAACCCGTAGCCCAGATCGAATCAGCCATTTTTTGGTTTTTCGTGACGTGAATTCTGCTTCCATTCAAAAATGCACCTTCACCTTTTATGGCGTGAAACATTTCTTTGGCATTGGGCTCGTAAATAATGCCTCCAATCATGTCTTCGCCTTGCATTAATCCAATGCTGATGCTGTACAAGGGAATATGGTGTATATAATTTGTGGTGCCATCCAGTGGGTCAATGATCCAGGTGTATTCACCCCGTTTTTCGGTAATGCCAGATTCTTCTGCAATAAACGAAGAGCCGGGAAGTATTTTGCTCAGCTCTTCCATGAGCATTTTTTCAGAAGTTTTGTCAACAAAAGTCACAAAATCGTTGCTTCCTTTAATTTCAATATCGCTTTTGCTGATCTTGCGGGCAGACTCCAATAAAAATGCACCGGCTTTTTCGGTGGCCACCATGGCTTTACCTATGATTTGAGATGTGTTCATGGTGCAAAGTTAATGAAAACCTGTCAGGTTTTATTGTACATTAAAGCGGCCATATAACCTGACAGGTTTTACCCATACATGGAACCGTCAGGCAAAGGAACTTTAACAATGCTTTGCAATAAGACTTCAGAAGTCTTTAGCATTATCCCCCGGAAGGTCTGTTCGAAAGACTTCGGAAGTCTAAGGATTGCATAGAACCGTCAGGCAATTACAACAAAGTCTGCTTCAATGTGATGCAGTCGTCCATCAAAAACCTCATTCCGCCCAACCAAGTTTTCATCCACTGCACATTTAATATAATTATCGCTAAATCCAAATATGAACCCATCTTTGCTGCGGCTTTCTGTTAAAATTTTGCGGGTGCTGCCCAAATTTTCTTTGTAGAATTCAAGTTCTTTTGCTTTTGTAAGTTCCACGATTTGATTCATCCGTTCTTTTGTAGTTTGCGGGGAAACTTTTTCAGGAAAAGATGAGGCTTTGGCAAGCGGACGATCGCTATAAGTGAATGCGTGAATATAGCTAATTGGAATGCTATTCAGAAAATCGTACGTTTCCTGAAACTCATCATCCGTTTCACCCGGAAAACCCACAATCAGATCTGCTGCAATGGCGGCTTGAGGTATTTTCTCCTTAATTAAGCTGCACTTTTCGGTATAAAGCGCAGTATTATAGCGACGCTTCATTCTTTCGAGCACTTCATCGCAACCACTTTGAAGCGGCAGATGAAAATGAGGCATAATGACCTCAGATTTTGAAGTGATATTAATGATTTCTTCACTAAGAAGTTCGGGCTCAATGCTTCCTGTGCGGATTCGAATTCCGCTACCTGTGAATTTTTGATCAACAGCTGTAATAAGTTCTGTGAAACTTTCATTATTTTGAATACCAAAAGTACCAATATTTACTCCGGTAAAAATGATTTCCTTAAATCCTGAATCGATAATTTTCTGGATATTTTTCAAAACGGCTTCTATGCTATCGCTGCGTGATCTCCCGCGTGCATGTGCTACAGTGCAATAGGTGCAGAAATGGTCGCAACCGTCTTGGATTTTCAGAAAAGAACGCGTGCGCATATTTCGGCTGTATGCCGGGTGAAATTTTAGTTCACGATGTTCTTGGAATTCACCGGATAGAATGGAAGCGAGATCCATCTTGAGGTCATTTGGCAAAACCTGATTCAGTTCAGCATATTTTTCAATGTCTTTGCTTACATCGACAAAGCAGCCCATAAGTGCAATTTTTGCTTTGGGATTACTGTTTTTAGCTTTGGAAATCAAATTTCGTGTTTTCTTTTCGGCAGAAGCTGTAACCGCACAGCTGTGAATGATGATGAGGTCGCTTTCTTCCATCTTTTGGCATTGTGCATAGCCGATCTTTTGCAAATCGTCAGCAATCTGCGATGACTCTGCGAAATTGAGCTTACAGCCAAGGGTGTGTATGAAGAAGGTTTTGGTTTTCACATTGCAAATATAGTTGATTAGCTGATTAGCGTAAATGGTGATTGGTAATTGGTGTAATTGTAATTGGGATAATGGAAATTGGGGAAATGGTCGATCATGCCCAAAGCCCAATGACCCAATGACCCTGTCAACCAATTAACCAATAACCAATCAACCAATTCCCCAATCAACCAATTAAACAAAAACCAAATTAACAAATCATCAATTCTATCTCCACAAACGTCCCATTTAAAAGAATTGCTTAGTTTTGCAATCCATTTAAAATTTATGACTATGACTAAACTCGCTGTAGTAGCTTTTGGAGGGAATGCCCTCTTACGTGGAGATCAAAAAGGTACCTACGACGAACAAGTAGCCAATGTTCGTGAAACCTGCGAAAACCTTGTTGGGCTTGTAAAGCAGGGATATAATATTGTTATCGGGCACGGAAACGGACCTCAAGTTGGCAATGTAATGTTGCAGCATGATGCCGGTGAAGAGAAGCATAATGTTTTGGCTCAGCCCATGCATTTTTGCGTGAGTGAAACACAGGGTTCTATTGCATATTTAATTGAGCAGCAGCTCAAAAACGTGCTTCAGAAGCATGGCATTCAAAAGAATATTCTTTCTATTGTAACTCAGGTTCAGGTAGATAAAGCCGATCAGGCATTTCAGAATCCTGCAAAACCGGTAGGGCCTTATTATACCAATGAGCAAGCCGATGCGCTGGTAAGAGAGCACGGTTGGGTTTTTAAGGCAGATCCCCGCGGACGTGGAATGCGTCGTGTAGTAGCTTCTCCAAAACCGGTTGATATCAATAACTGGGAAATTGTTGAGCGTCTTGCTCGCGAAGGAAATATTGTAATCACTGTTGGTGGTGGTGGTATTCCTGTTATTAAAAACGACCAAGGCGAAATGGAAGGCATCGATGCAGTTATTGATAAAGATCTTGCTTCAGCTACATTGGCGGTAAAAATCAATGCCGATGATTTCTTTATTTTAACCGATGTGCCTAATGTGTTTATTAATTTCAACACTCCTGAGCAGAAAAAATTAGAAACTGTTGGCATTCCTGAAATTGAAAGATATCTTGAAGAAGGACATTTCACAGAAGGAAGCATGGCACCAAAAGTGCGTGCCTGTATCATGTTTGTGAAAAACGGTGGAAAAGAAGCTATAATCACAGAAGCAACGCAGTTGAAAAATTCTGATGCCGGAACAAAAATAATTTCTTAATTTTGTTTGCGCTAATTCATTTGAATTAACTATTTTTGACCATTAATTGTGTAAAAATTAATGCAGGAAGTATTTCTGCATTGCTAATTAAAAAGACGTAAATAACCTAAAAAAACAGATAAAATGGAACAAAACACAAATCAGCAGGCTCCTGAGCAACAGCAGCCAAAAACCGAACAGAAATTTGATCCGAATCAAGTGTCAAAAACATCTTGGATTCATGGTGGTATTGCCTTAGCTGGAGCTATTGGTGTATTTTTGCCATGGGTAAAAGTATCTTTCTTTGGAATTTCAAATACTGCATCAGGAATTAATGCATGGCAAGGTATATTTACCTTAATTGTACTTCTAGGTATCGCTGCAGTTGTTATTTTGGGCGGAACGCTGAAATTACCTGAAAATAACAAAGAACAGTTAATGAAATATGGTGCCTACATTCCATTGGCATTCAGTGCTTGGGTTCTTGTTGACATTCTTACTTCTAAATTAGTTCAGCCAGGTATTGGACTCTGGATTACATTACTTTCTTCTATTGCATTGGTTCTTATTGCAAATAAAATTATCAAGTTGAAATAATGAAAGTTCACGAGCATTCATTTTGCCCCGAATGCGGGCAAGCACTGGAGGGGAGCGAGTATTTGTGCCCCTCTTGTGGTTTTAAGCTGGCTGAGCCACCTGTAGAAGAAACTCCACCGCCACCGCCCGTACAAGAAAATGTTCCTCCGCCACCACCTGTGGTTGATAATGTTCCTCCGCCGATAAACGAGGAAGTGCCTCCGGTGCCTCCTGTGGAGAATCCCGAGCCTCCTAAAATGGAAGAGCCCGTTCCCCCGGTTGAAGAGCCAAAAGTAGAAGAACCTGCTCCTCCGGTTGAAGAACCGAAACAGGAAGAACCTATAATGCCACCTCCGCCTCAGGGAATTTTCAATCAAACTACTCCTCCTATGGCTATGCCTCCTAAAAAGAAAAGCAAGTTGTGGTTGTGGATTGTATTGATTGTTGTTGGATTTTTACTTATTGGGTCAGCTGTTGGTGCATTTCTGATTTACAATGGAACTATTCCTAAAAAGAGTGTAGATTTTCTTCCAAAACAAGTTTTGGAAATGCTAACGCCACAGAAAAATAATAATGGCCCTGTAAATAATGCTCCTAGTCAGGTGTATTATTTGGCATATTCATTTACTTTACTGGAAGAAACCAATGAAAAGGTAATTATTATTTCCAGTGTAATGGATCCTGGTAGTGTTTCTCAGTCCAATGAGTTTGGTGCAAAAAGTTCTTTCAATGATTATGCTAAAATCAATTATCCCGACGATTATTTCCTTTTTAAGGACGTAAAAGTAAAAAAATACACCAGTAGGGAAGATGCAGTAAATGATCGTGAGAGCATCAAAAAAGATTATAAATCAAAAGGCTATACACTTCGCCTGATGGAAGTTGTTTACTCAATAAAATAGACAAAATGGCTTTTAATCTTAAAAACCGAAACTTTTTAAAACTGTTGGATTTTACTCCGCAGGAAATCAAATTCTTACTTGAACTATCGGCTGACCTTAAAAAGGCAAAATATGCCGGAACAGAGCAGCCTTTGCTCCAAGGTAAAAACATTGCCTTAATCTTTGAGAAAGCTTCAACACGTACAAGATGTGCTTTTGAAGTTGCTGCTCTGGATCAAGGTGCACATGTAACATATCTGGGGCCTTCAGGTTCGCAGATTGGAGCAAAAGAATCGATGAAAGATACAGCACGTGTTCTTGGTAGAATGTACGATGGAATTGAATATCGTGGATTTGGACAAGATATCGTTGAAGAATTGGGCGCTTATGCTGGTGTTCCTGTTTGGAACGGTCTTACCAATGAGTATCATCCAACACAGATTCTGGCTGATTTTCTTACTATGATGGAGCACAGCGACAAACCTCTGCATCAGGTTACTTTTGCATATCTTGGCGATGCTCGCAACAATATGGGTAATAGTCTAATGGTTGGTGCTGCTAAAATGGGAATGAATTTCAGAGCCGTTGCTCCGAAGAAATACCATCCAAGTGATGAGTTGGTTGCAGAGTGTAAGGCAATTGCTGAGAAAACCGGTGCTACCATTATGATTACCGATAACGTGGATGAAGGTGTTAAAGGATGTGATTTCCTATATACCGACGTTTGGGTATCAATGGGTGAGCCTGAAGAAAAATGGATTGAAGCAGTTGAAATGATGGGTCCTTATCAAATCAATATGGATATGATCAGAAAAACCGGAAATCCAAAAGTGAAGTTTATGCATTGTCTTCCTGCATTCCACAACGATGAAACTAAAGTTGGAAAAGAAATCGCTGCTAAACTCGGCGAAAGATTCCCAATCGTTGCTAAAGGTGCGATGGAAGTTTCTGAAGAAGTTTTCGAGTCAGATCATTCTATCGTGTTCGACGAAGCTGAGAATCGTCTTCATACTATTAAAGCAGTAATGGTTGCCACTTTGGCCTAAGTTATCTGCTGGTTTTCTTAAACCTGTCAGGTTTAAAGCAGGTTTTGGCGATATCCCATCTCTTGCACATTTGAAAATCTGCATTCCAACGTCCGCCGCTACGCAATAGACAAT
>JAFGWG010000122.1 GCA_016937255.1 Bacteroidales bacterium | reverse complement strand
TCATTGTTATAACATACATTTTTTAAATCAATTAATCAACACAAAATATTGCTTCTATAATAGAGTTTAATTTTTAAACTTTTGATATATGCTTTTGTTTTTTTAATAATTTGAACAAATTGAATAATCTCGTAACTCTTCAATTTGGTTATATGAATATGATGATGAGATTATTTTCAATTTTATCGGGCTAACTACCCGTTATTGCTCTTCCCAAATTTACGGCAACTGCTTGTGAAGCGGCACGATGCATATTTAATGCTCACCCTTAAATATCTTATCTGATATCTCTTCAAGTTTCGCCCTACCAATCTCCATTCCATTAAATGCACTAAGCATTTTTTGTGAAATTTGAATTGAGATTTCTTTCAAAGATTCAATAGATTCTTCCGTTGACATTTCTTTTGTGACTGGTGGAACAGCCATTGTTTTCTTTTCATGATAGATATGGTCGACATATTCAAATCCATTTGAAAGAATTCCGGTATCGGCGTCTTTTTCCGTATCAAACTCAAACGTTATTCCAAATGTTTTGTGCTCAAATCTGCCTTTTACATACGAATAAAAGGCATAAAGACATTCACTGATTCTGTGGTGGATTAAAAAGGGGTCGTATACAGGACGTTCTGCTGGGCGTTCCCCGTCAGATCCGTCTTGCATATTCCTCATTAATGAAAATTCGCCCTTTTCAAAATTTGCCACCCATACATCAAGGTTGTGCCATTTTCCTATCCAACTAGGACTCCTAAATGCCCAGGCATCGTACCCAATTTCGCGCAATTCAGGTCGTTGGCAATTGACTTCACCGCGTCTAGTGTCAATCCAAAATGGCCAACCAGACCAATTCTTTTTGAATTGGAAAAATTGATTGAGTTCAGAAATTGAGTTTGCACAGTCAGTTCGTTCATGAATTTTAGCATGCACGAACAGTTTCGTTCTAAACGGGGTAATGTCATTTTCTTTTACAATCTTTTCAAATATTGATGTTAAATACTGTTTGACTTGAATCGCTCGCTCTGGTTCCGGATTTTCCTCTCTCAAGTCCTTTCCTTTTATATACTCAAGCAAACCATGCTTTTTCATAAAATGAGCAATTTCAATCTCACGATTTTCAAAACATATGTCTATCACTCTTTTCCAATCTCTCGCCTGTGCCTCTGTCGATGAGGCGGTATCATTTGTATTCAATGATCGCAAATACAGCGTATTCGGTTTTAAATTGAATGGAGATCCTTTCAACGCTATTGGGTATTTAACTCCGGAAGCAATTCTAATCTGAATAATCTTCTGTGCTTCACTCAAGTATGATCGTTCAAGCAACTCAACTTCAATTTTATCATCTAGTTTTTTATTAATATCCTGCTGCAACTTATCTTTATCAAATTGCCCTAAATATCCATTTGTATCCTCATCATAACTTCCATCGTTATTTACTCCAAAGAATATTGACCCTCCATTAGAATTATGGAACGCCAAAACTGCCTTCAGAATTTTCCCTTTCGTTTTCTCATCATTTGGATCCATCCATTGCTTGAGCTCAATGGATAAAGTCTCTGTCAATTTTTCTTGAATCATTTCGTACATATTCTTTTGTCCGTTTAACTCCGCGTAGTGCTCATCCAAAATTTCCGGCAACGTTCCGCGGCTAAGCGACGTGGCGAAGCCATGGCGTTTCGCCGCTGTTGCCGGAAGTTTTTCTTCTTCTTTTCTCATCCTCTTTCTTCTTCATTCTTCTTCTTTGTCCGTAACGCCACGGTTCATCCGCAATCGCCAAGTTCAGGGTCACTCCCAAAAGAAATTGAGAGTGCTACATTCAGAAATGTAATCTCTGAGCAGGAGCAATCCCAGATTTCATTTGGTTATGGATAGCGTTTGTCGGTTGCAACCGCTTGTTGGGGTGTCGACACGCTTAACGCCCTACAGTTTCACCCCATTAAATTGAGAAACTATCCTCTTAAATTCCTCTGTGTATGCCGGCGATAGTAAACGATTCGTCATTATGTCACTAAAGTCAAGGAAAGTAATTCTTTCATCATCAACGTATTTCTTTGATTCGTATTCTTCGTTTTTGACGGTAGAACTTAGAACAACTTGCTTTCCCAATGCCTTAAAATACTCAATCATTCTTTCTTCTTTTGGCGATGAAAGTTCACCGTCCCTAAATGAGTCAATAATCAAAGGGAATGGATGCTTCGTTATCTCATTAATTGCCGCAATTTTTGAGAAATAGAATTCTTGCCCGTCACTACCGGAATAAACCCTGCTCTTTACAGAGAACAGATCTTCAAACACCAGTTTTCCAATAGGATCAATGATATGATAGAGTTCATTCATCTTTTGAATAAGACGTTTTTCAATTTCATCAAATGACTCAGTATCGATTTTGCTCAGTTCATTAAGTCTTTTTAATTGTATTTCAAGATAACTAATTTCATTTCTTAGATTCTTTGCTTCATTTTCAACATCACTACCCAACTTGAGTTCTTCCTGATAAACGATAACATCTCTATACTCTGGTGTTGAGCGCCCAATCATACCCCTGATATTTTTTTGAACCTCTTCTATTTGCTGTTCAAAATCCAAAGCGATTTCTTCCAGCTTTTCAATGTTGCGTTGGATGTTATCAATTATTTCCTGTCTAATTTCATTAGTACTAATGTCCCAGGAGAACTCCCCGTTTGAGTAGACAATAGATTCACTACCACATTCAGCGCATTTCACTTTTCCAACATCAAGGTTCCTATTCAAAGATCGTAGCTCACTAATGAGCGAAATCAACCGATATTTTCTGTTATTCTCTCGATTTCGATCTCTTTCAAGCTGGCTCAATTCCTTATGCAGCTTTTGCATGCCCTTATCATAATCTTGAAACTCCTTCTGTTTAGAAATTGTTGAGACGACTCTTTCAATATCAGGATTGTCTTTTACAATAACTCTTCTCTTTTCTACTGTTTTCAGCTCTCCCTTTTTTGCCTTTATTTGTGACTTGATTTCATCAATATCAGTAATCGTTTCATCTTGTTTAGCACCTCCCAATGTATAGACCATCGCTTTGAAATCTTCTTTATTGAATCGTGTTGCCGATATCAAATTTGACGTTCGTCGTTCGTCTTGTCCAACAAAAAATGTTTCATAGAATAGAGGAAGGTCCACAACTGTAACCCTTCCATCTTTTTTGATTCGAGGCAGTTTAAACAATTCCTCATCGAAGAAGTATCTAAATTCCGTTACGGAATTGAATACAAATGTATCTGACTCGCGTATGACTATTATTGAGTTTCTTCTCCGCAGAAACTTATGTGTCCGATTATTTATCTCAAATTCTGAATAAAAGAAATATTCGTTTGAATCTAACCCATCAGGAAATATCGGCGAATGCCCTATAGAAAACATCAAGCCTTGCAATAAGACCGTTTTGCCTTTGTTATTATCATTACTAAAGATTTGTGTAACCCCAGTTCCAAATCTTGATTCAACATAGGCTTCAACTTCGTTCCCTAATGCAACTTTCTTAATCTTCATGAAGACCCTCTTTCATTATCGATGCCAAGTATTTGATGGTGCGCTCGTTTAGAATGGTATTTGGAATTCCATTAATCTCCATCACCTTTTCCAAAGCCTCGTCTATGGTTGGGTTTTTGCCTAATTGAAGTGCCTCAAGTAGCACTTCAAATACCTTCCACGCTGTTTTTGATTTATTCTTGTCAAAAAAGGCTTTCGCTAGATTTGAATTGCACTCTTGTATAACATCACGTATACCATCTACATCCATTCCTCTGGTTTCAGAGTGGAATTCTGGTGGAATTCCCCGATTCTTAAATAACTCCCCACCCACCAATCGAGTAATAATCAGTGTTTCAATATCTGCTCTAGATATGTGTCTTCCCAGCTGTAAAACATCACTTGGTTTTTCAATTTTAATACCTTCAATTTCACTATTCTTTAATGCTGTTTGTTTATCTCGGATTTCTTTAAATATTCTCTCATAGCTTTCATTTCCAACTACCGTTTTCCTTCTGAAACTACAGACTGATTTCACATATGAGGCTATCTTCCTGTTGTCTGTAACGATTCGAATCTTCCCCAAGAATTCCTTCAATTTCTCTGGCGATAGGCCTTTGGTTTTAATCTCAGATTCCAAACCTTCATTTATTTTGTCCTTTGATTCCATTGTAAAATCGGAATAGCTATAAGGAGGTACAGCTCCCTCCTCAAGTCTTTTCTGTTCAATTGTTGGAACAAATAGAATGAAATCTTCAAAATCAAAATCAGAAACAAAATTTTTGTACAAGGTTATGAGGAACCCTCCAATCATTTTTGGAGTAATTGTGGAATAGTTTTTACTTTGCAAATCCCACAAACGGTCTTCATTTATTCCTGTCACATCATTAAAGCAGTCTATCGTACATGTTTGTATAGCAACTTTGTCTGGATGTGAGCCCAGCAAATACAGAAGTGATTTCGCTTCAAAATCATTTGCTTTCTTTGCAAAGCGCTCAGTATTTTCGAATACGTACAAGCTCATCCTCCCTCAGGTGAATTCAATTTTTAGTAAATCTAAATCCACAATTACGCGATACGATTATTTTGTTCAACTAACGTTGAGGTCTGCTGCAGCGGCATAGGACCCCAATAGCGACCCCAGGCGTTACAGATTCAAGTTCAATGTTAGAGACAATGTAAGAAAGAACTTGAATCTGTGCAATGAGATTCG
>JAFGWG010000001.1 GCA_016937255.1 Bacteroidales bacterium | reverse complement strand
TTAAAAAGCCGGACAATAACACATACTTTTGGGATTCTTTTTCTCCTTTTTAGAAGCTTTATCCTTTGTGTTTTTAGTGCCATCTTCTGAATCTGCATTTTTCTGAGAATTACAAGCAGAAAGCAGCATTAGAAATGCCAGACCAAATACAAGCCTGAAACGGTATTTATATAGTTTACTCGCTCGCATATACAATAATCTCTTTCGTAGTTTTTCCTTTTTCAAATATACGAATATTAGTGCATGGTAAAACCTGGCAGGTTTGATTATTAGTTTGCACACATAAAAACCTGTCAGGTTTTGCGCAAACTCGTATCTTTGTATCAGATGACCAATAAACCGGATTTTCATATCAATTTACTGCTCGAAAAAGCCATGACCGGAGAGGAAATTACCAGGGAAGAGGCTGTTTTTCTATATCGCGAAGCTCCTTTGCATCTACTTATGAGCACTGCTAATCTTATCCGCAAGAAGCTGCATCCTGAAAATACCGTTTCATGGATGGTCGATCGCAATGTAAACATAACCAATGTTTGCGTATCGGGTTGTAAGTTTTGCAATTTCTTTTGCTCGAAAAATTCAGACAAAGCTTATGTAACCGACATGTATGAATACCGGCAGAAAATTAATGAGCTTTTTGCTTTGGGTGGCAATCAATTGCTATTACAAGGCGGACTTCATCCTGAATTGGGGCTGAAGTTTTACGAAAATCTTTTTCAAACCCTGAAATCAGAGTTTCCACAGCTTAAACTTCATGCGTTAAGCCCTGCAGAGATAGATTTTTTGGCCAAAAAAGAAGAAAAATCACATTTAGAAATACTTACAAGACTACGGGAAGCAGGATTAGATAGTTTGCCGGGAGCCGGAGCAGAAATTCTCTCGGAAAGAGTTCGAAAAATTGTTTCTCCAAATAAATTATCTGGCCATGAATGGCTTGAGGTAATGCGTGTGGCGCACAAAATGAATATGCTCACTTCAGCCACCATGATGTTTGGTCATGTGGAAACTGTAGAAGAGCGAATCGATCACCTCATCAGCATTCGGGAATTGCAATCTGAAAAACCGACTGGAAGTCCAGGCTTTATGTCATTTATTCCTTGGCCTTTTTACGATGTGGGCACAACTTTGGAGAAGACTGGTCTGGTGAAGAAACTTCCAACTGCAATTGGATATATTCGTCTTATCTCCATTGCAAGAATTGTACTTCACAATATCTCAAACATACAAGCATCGTGGCTTACCGTAGGACCTGAAACCGCTTCGCTTTGTTTACATTCCGGAGCCAACGATTTGGGCAGTATCATGATTGAGGAAAATGTCGTTTCTGCAGCTGGCGCATCTTATTCCAGCGGAGCCGAAGAATTGCAAGAAGTTATTCGCAAAGCCGGATTCACACCCCGCAAAAGAAATCAGGATTTTACAGATTACCGGGAGGAGAGGACATAATGGGAGAGCAGGTACAATTTTTTACATTGAGCCAATTGTCGGCAAAAATAAAACGCAGTTTGGTAGAAAGTTTTCCAACAGCCGTATGGATAAAAGCTGACATGCTTAAACTCAATTTTTATCCCAGAAGTGGCCACGCATTTCCCGACCTTGTAGAAAAAAAACAAGAAGAGGTGGTGGCTAAAATCAGAGCCAATATATGGGCAGATGATTTGCGACGAATACGACAACGCTTTCTGAGCGTCACAGGGAAAAATCTAGGCGATGGCATAAGCATCCTGTTTAAGGCAGAAGCTCGATATCACGAGCTATATGGACTTTCACTTCGTATTGTGGATATTGATCCAACTTATACCCTCGGCGAAATGGCCTTGCAAAAAGAAAAGACCTTGCAGACGCTAAAAAAGGAAGGACTTTTCGATCGCAATAAAAAACTGGTTTTACCCGAGTTTCCCAATCGTTTAGCAGTCATCAGCATTGACACCAGTCGTGGGTATAGAGATTTGATTAAGATTTTATGGTGGGAAGGAGTTCTATTTCGAACAGAAATTACTTTATTCCCAGCTGTTTTACAAGGGGAAAAAGCCATTACGACTATTTCAAAGCGAATCAACGAAATTGCTGAGCGAAAAGATGAATTTGATGCCATTTTGATCATTCGTGGTGGTGGAGATGAAGCAGGAATGGACTGTTATGATCATTATGCACTTGCCCGTGCTGTTGCTCTTGCGCCCCTTCCTGTTATCAGTGGAATTGGACATGCCACCAATGATACGGTTACGGAAATGGTTTCACATTCCAATAAAATTACCCCAACCGATGTAGCCTATTTTCTGTTGTCGAAATATTCTTATCAGTATCAGATGCTTCAAGACAGAACTGCTCGGCTAACTACTTTCACCATGATGCTTTTCAGCGAAGAAGAAGCACGGCTTCAAAATGCCGCACGAAAAGTTGCCGATAAAAGTATTCGTCGTTTTTCCATTGAGTATGAAATGTTGGCTCATATACGAACCAAAGCGCTGGAACTTCCACGCAGAAAGATCATTAGAGAACGCGAAAAACTTAATCAGGCAGAGAAATTTATAAAAACTGAACCTAAAAAACAGTCACAAAATGGATTGAAGAAATTAGTTCTGGCCACAGAAAGACTTGAAAGAGCAGTAAAACTTAATCTAAAAACAGAAAAAGTAAAACAGAATAATTTAGATCAAAACATCAAATTGCTTGATCCTGAGAATATTCTGAAACGTGGTTATTCGTTAAGTTTACACAAAGGGAAAGTGCTACGCAGCACTGAAAACTTAAAAACGGGTGACGAAATTGTGAGTCGTTTGGCCAAAGGAGAAATTATATCAAAGGTTGAAAAAATTAAGAAAAAATGAAAGAAATACCTTACAGCAAAGCCGTACAAGAGCTCGAATCCATCATTCAAGAAATTGAAAATGATGAAACCGAACTCGATCAAATGATGGAAAAGGTGAAGCGTGCCGCAGAACTTATTCGCTATTGCCGCAATAAACTTCTGCGTACCGAAGATGAGGTGAATAGTGTTTTAACAGAGTTGAAGGAGTTGTCGGAGGAAGAATAAGCCGTAGAACG
>JAFGWG010000121.1 GCA_016937255.1 Bacteroidales bacterium | reverse complement strand
TAAATTTAAAAGCGGTCGCAGTGGTATGCCAGCAGCGGTTTTCCGCTCATTCTCTTGTCCGTATGCGGACAGAGAATCACACGCAAATCCGCTTCAAAACTTACACCAACGTTACCGCCAAGTGAAAATGACAGCATTTCAGACAATTTGAAACTAAAAGAAATAACATCCCCGACACACAAAACAGCACATTTGCAATTCGCACCAACCGCAGCAGAAATCCAAAATTACAAAAGAGCTGATTTTTTTACCAATGCACCCGTGCTAATTTATTACATTTGGGTTTTGATAAAACATTGATTAAGAATTTGAAAAATAGATTCAAGTAGATATGTCGGAAACTAATCGCATAGAATACAAACGGGAACTCAATACCGATATCGATTTAGAGAAAGAAGTCATAGCTTTTCTTAATTATCACGAAGGCGGATTGATTTACATTGGCATCGACAAACAAGGAACATCTTTAGGAGTTTCGGATATTGATGGCGATATGCTCAAAATAAAAGACCGCATTAAAAACAACATATCACCTTCGGCAATGGGCTTGTTCGATGTAGTTGCCGAAACTTTGGAAGGTAAAGGACTAATTAAAATAATCGTTGCAGGTGGAACCGAAAAACCGTATTTCAAAAAGAAATTTGGAATGACAGAGAAAGGGTGTTTTATCCGCATTGGAACAGCAGCCGAACCAATGCCACAAGCAATGATTGACAAGCTATTTGCTTCTCGCACCCGAAATTCACTTGGTAAAATAAGATCACACCGCCAAGATTTGACCTTTGAGCAACTCAAAATCTATTACGAAGAAAAAGGACTTACTCTCACAAAACGATTTAAGCAAAATCTGGAACTGTTAACCGAAGATGAAAAATTGAATTACGTAGCTTATCTGTTAGGCGATGAGAATGGGACATCTATAAAAGTTGCGAAATATTCAGGCACTGACAGGGTAGATTTAATTGAAAACAACGAATATGGCTATTGCTCATTAATAAAAGCAACCAAAAGAGTAATCGATAAACTGGAACTCGAAAACAAAACCATTTCAAAAATCACCTCCAAAGAGCGTATTGACACAAGACTTTGGAATGCTGTTGCATTAAGAGAGGCGATTATAAATGCCATTATCCACAACGATTATACCCGTGAAGTTCCACCAAAATTCGAGATATTTTCAGACAGGCTGGAAATAACCAGTTATGGCGGTCTTTTTGACGGAATGACACAAGAAGACTTTTTCGATGGTTTGTCTTTACCGCGAAATAAGGAATTGATGCGTGTTTATAAAGACTTGGGGATGGTTGAGCAATTAGGCTCAGGAGTACCGCGTATTTTACAGGCTTACAGTAAAGACTGTTTCAAATTTTCTGAAAATTATTTACGTATGACTTTCCTTGCTTCAGAAAAGCTTTCCACGCAAGTTACCACGCATGTCACCACGCAAGTCACCACGCAAGTTGAAGAATTGATAAAAATATTTACAGGAGAGCATACACGACAAGATTTGCAAGCCAAATTAAATTTGGCAAACAGAGAAAATTTTAGAAAAAACTACCTTCAATCAGCACTAGATGAAGGTTTAATTGAGTTGACCATACCTGATAAGCCTAAAAGTAGTAAACAGAAATACAGGTTAACCGAAAAAGCTATTTTAATGAAAAATAGTATGACGTAAGCCAACACAAGTAGTCAAGCATTTTGGATAGGAGCCTGTCGGACTTTGCATGCGACAGAAAATATTAGTATTTTCAAGCATGAAGAAATTTATAGGAGCAGATCGGAACCAGCGCATTTTAATGCCCTATGACCTGGGCGACTGGTTACCCGAAGATCATCTGGCGCGTTTTATTGTAGATATAGTTGACAAGCTCAATTTCAATCACATATATGTGAAGTACAAAGGCGTTGGCACTACAGCTTATGACCCCCGGATGCTGCTATCCTTATTGTTCTATGGCTATTCCACCGGGGTTTTCAGTTCAAGGAAAATAGAGAGTTCCACGTATGATTCAGTCGCTTTCCGGTTTATAGCAGGCAACCACCATCCTGACCATGATACGATATCCAGTTTCCGCAAACGTTTTCTCCCTGATATAAAAACATGGTTCAAAGAAATATTACTCATAGGCAAAGAGCTTGGGATCGTGAAGCTTGGCAATATCTACATCGACGGGACTAAGGTGCAGGCAAATGCATCCCGCCATAAAGCCATGAGCTACGAGTACATACAAAAATTAGAAAAGCAACTTGAAGAAGAGATCGAAACACTATTAAGCCTTGCCATTGCCAAAGACGAAAGCGAGAAGGATTTAGATCTAAATATACCTGAAGAAATAAAACGAAGGGAAGACCGCTTAGCCAAAATACAGGAGGCTAAAAAAGTTGTAGAACAAAGGGCATCTGATCGTTATCAAAAAGAGAAAGAAGAATATGATGCCAAAATGAGCCAACGCAAAGAGAAGGAAGAAAGTACAGGGAAAAAGCCAAGGGGCAAGAAACTCCAAGCTCCGACAGACAAACCAAACGATAAAGACCAATATAATTTTACCGACCCCGAGTCGAGGATTATGAAAACCTCTAAAGGTTTTGATCAATGCTATAACGGACAAGCAGTGGTGAATGATGACATGGTCATAGTTGGCGCCTACTGCAACCCACATGCCAATGACAAACAGGAATTTATTTCGGCCATTGAATCTGTACCCAAAGAATTATTAGGAGAGATAACCAATGCCGTAGCAGATACAGGCTACTTCAGTGAAAATAACATTACCGATTGCGAAAAGAAGAACATAAACCCAATAATATCAACAGCAAGAGAACCCCACAACAGTTATTTAACCAATTATCTAAATCAAAATACAGATCAAATACCAGTTACAAGCCCGGTTGAAAAAATGTCCCAAAAATTAAAAAGTGTAGAAGGCAAAGGGATATACAAGAAAAGGAAACAAACCGTTGTATCCACCCCAGTAAGACCGTGCTAGATTAATTTTAATTTATCGATAAATTGCGGGAGCAGATATTTGATCTCAGAATTTTTGG
>JAFGWG010000120.1 GCA_016937255.1 Bacteroidales bacterium | reverse complement strand
TAGGCATAAGTATAATTGTTCTTAACCCCGTGCATCTCTATGAGTTTACCCCCGTTATCGTAGCTGTAAGTAAGAATTTCCCCGTCAGGATAAACAATACTGTCAATACGATTCCAACTGTCATATTTCCATTTGGTGCGGAACATATAATTTTCACCTGATGTTACAGGTACTACAAAGGTATGATTATTTTCAATAAGTTCACCCATGTTTCCATAGGTAAAAGTTTGAACACCCGAAGCATCCTGCATTTTTACGAGGCGACCGCTCTGGTTGCCGGTGTTTTTACATCCATACTCGTAATAAACGTTCATTTCTGGGTTTTGCGGGTATTCTATGTAGTCCAAACGCAGGCTGTCATAGTGATATTGTATATACTCGTTATTGTTCTGAAGATTTTCAGTTTGCGTTGTAAGTACGTTTCCTGCAAGATCGTAGGTGTAGCTGGTTGTACCGGCATCGGGGTGTACACGTGAGGTAAGACGGCCAAGCATATCGTACAGGTAACTAGTTTGATTGCTTTCCGGATCCATAGACATGAGCAGTTCGCCCAGCGGGCCATACTCGAAACTTGTAGTAATACTGTAGGGCGCAATAACCGTTGTTTTCAATCCCCGGGCATTGGTATATTGTGTGGTTATATTGTTGTTTGGGTCGGTTATTTCAGTACTAAAACAAGTTGTTCCAAAGGCATCTGCTCCAAAACCATATTCATATTGAATGGTTGTATTGTCCGGCATAGTTTGTAGAACAGGCCTATCTAACTCATCCAAAGCAGTAATAGTGATACTTACAGGATTATGAGGTGTGAAATTAAGTTCATTGCCAAGAGCTTCAGTAGCAGGTTGAGAAACAGAATCAACTCTACCATACGGATCAATATAAGCTCGACCGGAAATAACCATAGAATCAACCCCGTTAATTGTAGCTTTCTTTTTCGCAACTTCATTCATGCGAAGAGATCCGACCTTCGGCGATTGCTTTCCAATGAAAATAAACTCAGAAAATTGATGTAATTTTGGGCTTTATTATGGAATTTACAATACAAAATACAAGCTCGAAAGCCCGTGCAGGGATTCTGAAAACTGCCCATGGCGAGATTAAAACACCCATATTTATGCCGGTAGGTACATTGGGTGCGGTAAAAGGTGTCGGATTCGACGCTTTGCGAAATGATATTCAAGCACAGATTATTCTGGGCAATACCTATCATCTTTATCTTCGTCCTGGGGCAGAAATTTTACGAAAAGCCGGCGGTTTACATGGTTTTAATGGCTGGGATCGCCCAATATTGACCGATAGTGGCGGATATCAGGTCTATTCTTTGTCAAATATTCGCAAAATTACAGACGAAGGTGTGGAATTCCGCTCCCATATCGATGGCAGTAAGCATTTTTTTAGCCCCGAAAACGTGATGGATATGCAGCGTATCATTGGTGCAGACATCATGATGGCTTTTGATGAGTGTACGCCATATCCTGCTGAATACGATTATGCAAAAAAGAGCATGGAGCTTACTCACCGTTGGCTGAAACGCTGTTACGATCATTTTCAAAAAACTGAACCTTTGTACGGCTACGAGCAGGGACTTTTCCCAATTGTTCAAGGTAGTGTGTATAAAGATTTACGCAAACAATCAGCTGAATACATCAGTTCTTTTGAAAGTCCCGGTTATGCTATCGGCGGATTGAGTGTAGGAGAGCCGGTTGAGCAGATGTATGAAATGACCGAAATGGTTTGCGATATACTTCCAAAGGATAAACCACGTTACCTCATGGGCGTGGGCACACCGGCCAATATTATTCGTGGAATTGGTCACGGAATAGATATGTTCGATTGTGTTATGCCTACGCGAAACGGAAGAAATGCCATGTTATTTACCCGCAATGGAATTATGAACATACGCAATAAAAAATGGGAGAACGATTTTTCACCTATTGATGAAAATAGTCCATTGCCATTGGATCAGCAGACCACAAAAGCATATCTGCGTCATTTATTTGTTGCTGGTGAAATGCTGGGTCCGATTATTGGCAGTATTCATAACTTAGCGTTTTATCTGCGATTGGTAGCCGAAGCGAGAGAGGCTGTGCTGGCTGGGGATTACGAAACCTGGGCAAAAGAAGCTGAAGCCTCTTGTAGCCAAAGATTATAATAGATGAAGATTATTGATCGATATATTGTTAAAAAATTTATTTCGGCTTTTGTCTTGTCGATTCTTCTTTTGCTTTTTATTATCATTGCTTTCGATATTTCAGAGAAAATTGATGATTTTATTGATCATAAAGCTCCCTTTTCAGCGATTCTTTTTCAGTACTATTTGAATTTTATTCCATATTTTATTAATCTTTTCAGTCCTCTATTTGTTTTTATTTCAGTTGTTTACGTAAGTTCTCGCATGGCTGGTAATACAGAGATTGTTGCGATTTTAACTGGTGGAGTGAGCTTTCAAAGAATGCTGTATCCTTTTGTTTTCACGGCCTTTTTATTTGCAATATTGACTTTTTTCTTGCAGAATTTTCTAATTCCACCAGCCAATAAACAGCGAATTGATTTTGAGCTTGTGTATGTCAGAAAGAATCCTCCTACTGGTGCGAGAAACATACATATGCAAATAGCACCGGGAGAGTATATTTTTATGGAATCTTTCAATTTTGAAACCCGAAAAGGAATTTACTTTACCATAGAAAGCATTGATTTTGAAAATGGGATGACCAAAAAGGTGAGTGCAGATATGACCCGCTATGATACCATCTCTGGGCATTGGGTGATGACCAATGTGTATGAACGCACTATACAAGATTCTATTGAAACTCTGAATTTCTACCCTCAAAAAGATACTATTCTTGAAATGAAACCTGAAGATTTTAATCAGGATGCGGGCAATGTTGAGGTTATGAATTTCTTCGAGCTAAATCATTATATCGCTCAGCAAAAGATGCGAGGGGCAGATAATGTGAGTTTTCTTTTGGTTGAACGACACCGAAGAATTGCTTTCCCTTTTGCAACTATAATTCTAACTTTGATTGGGGTTGCATTATCGAGTCGAAAAACACGCGGAGGCACGGGCTTGCACTTGTTTTTTGGGCTTGCTTTAAGTTTTGCATATATTATCTTGATGCAGTTTAGTGCAACTTTTTCTACCAATGGAAATATGCCGGCTATGTTGGCGGTTTGGATACCAAATATTGTTTTTGGAGCTATAGCATGGGCGCTTCTTCGATTTGCCCCAAAATAATTATAAGCAGATTAATTGATGAAATATTGGTATTCAACGAAAATATACCTATTTTTGTTATATATCTAAGGTATTCATGAAAAAGTATATTTTTTTAGTCATATTTTTCTGCCTTGCGATTTCGAATTCACTTCGAGCTCATAAGGATACCCTAATGGGGCATATTTATTTTGTTGAAAATATTGGGCAGTGGGAACAGAATTTTCTTTTCAAGGCTAGAGTAACCAACGGGGCAGTTTATTTATTTGAAAATAAGATTGTTTTTGATCTTTACGATGGGGAGAAAGTTCGGGATATTATGAGGTTTAAGTTTCTTTCTGAGGATGAAAAGGAATTGAAGAAAATGCCCAATACTGATATAAAATATCATTCCTACGAAATGAGTTTTTTAAACTCCAATAAGCCTGCAATTGAAAAAGAATTTGAATATCCTGCGTATTTCAACTATTTTATTGGATCGGATCCAGAGCGATGGAAATCAGATGTGCATGCATGGTCGAAAATTACTTATAATGGCATTTATGATGGCATTGACTGGTGTGTGTATGAACAAAACGAATATTTGAAACATGAATTTCGACTTGCACCGGGGTCAAACAGTAAGGATATTTTACTTGAATATACAGATGTCGATAATTTAAGTATAATAGACGGAAATCTCTCAATTCATACTTCTATTGGGAAAGTTCTTGAGCTGAAACCTGTCGCTTGGCAAATTGTTGATGGAGATACCGTGTTTGTTCCTTGTCAGTATAATCTTAAAGGGAATAGGGTTTCTTTTTCGTTCCCCGAATCCTACAATAAATCAGTTGAGCTCATTATTGATCCTACACTTGTCTTTTCAACATATTCAGGTTCTACTGCCGATAACTGGGGGTATACCGCTACTTTTGATGAGGATGGGTTTGTATATGCCGGTGGAAATATTTTTGGAAATGGATATCCAACAACCGGAGGTGCCTATCAAACTAGCTATGGCGGTAATGTAGATGTTGTGATTTCGAAATACGACACTTCTGGAACATATATGATTTACAGTACATATTTGGGTGGAAGTGGCCCGGAAGTTCCCAATTCTTTGATCGTAAATTCAGCAAATGAACTATATATCCTAGCTACTACAGGGTCTCCTAATTATCCGGTAACGCCTGGAGTTATTGATAATTCTTTCAACGGGGGAACGGCGTACATTCTTACTTATGTTGTGAATTACAGTTCGGGCTCCGATATGGCCATTACTTGTTTAAATAGTGCCGGAACGGCTATTATTACTTCTTCATATCTTGGGGGAACCGCAAATGACGGATTGAATATGTCGTCAGTATTAAAACATAATTATGCCGATGATGTAAGAGGCGAAATTCTGCTCGACGACAATAGCAATGTTTATGTTGTTAGCAGTACAGCGTCTAGTGACTTTCCTACAACAAATGGCTCTTTTCAGCCTTTTTTTGCTGGAGGAGGTCAGGATGGTTGTATCACTAAAATGGATCGTTTACTTTCAACCATAATTTGGTCATCATTTTTAGGTGGAACTGGAGACGATGCCATTTATAGCATTTCATTAAATGATGACGATGCGCCTTATGTAGCAGGAGGAACTACAAGTACTGATTTTCCAACTTCAAGCAGTGCAGTATATCAAACATATCAGGGTGGAACAGCAGATGGTTTTGTAGCACGTATTAGCCCCTACGGTTCAAGTGTTGTTCGCTCAACATATTGGGGAACATCTGCTTATGATCAGGTTTATTTTGTGGAAACCGATAAGCAATCAAATGTGTATGTGCTGGGTCAAACTGGTTCTACTGGGAATGTTCTCATCTATAATGCATTGTGGAACACGCCCGGTGGTGGACAGTTTATCAGTAAAATAAATCATGTAATGAGCAATACGGTTTGGTCCACTCGTTTTGGAACAGGTGGTGGAGTTGTAGATGTAAGCCCTACCGCTTTTCTGGTCGATTATTGCAATAATATTTATCTGTCTGCATGGGGTGGTCCTTCTTTGAATGGTTTTGGTGGAACTGCTGGACTACCTATTACTTCAGGTGCTTTTCAGTTGACCACCGATAATAATGATTATTATTTTTTGAGCATTAAAGACGATGCTTCAGATATAGTGTATGGCTCTTTCTATGGTGGTAGTAGTTCCGAGCATGTTGATGGGGGAACCAGTCGTTTCGACCGTTTGGGAAGAATTTACCAGTCAGTTTGTGCGGGTTGTGGCGGTTACGATGATTTTCCAACCAGCAGTGGCGCTTGGTCAAACACAAATAATAGCACCAACTGTAATAATGGGGTAATTAAAATGGATTTTAATTTGCCGGCAATTGTGGCTGATTTTGATATGCCTCCGGTTATTTGCTTGCCAGATACAGTCGATTTTATGAATGAGAGCTATTTTCCAAACCCGGGAATATCAACCTGCTATTGGGATTTTGGAAACGGTGATTTTTCTAATTCCTGCAATCCTTCTTATGAGTATCTTCTAAGTGGAATTTATGATGTAACATTAATTGTAACTGATGCCACCAGTTGCAACCAGGCAGATACTATCGTGAAGCAAATTATTGTATTGTCGAATACAACTGATACTTTGGCTTCTATTGGAATGTGTCTGGGAGACGTAAACCAAATTGGAATCCCCCCTATTGCTGATCCTTCTATTACTTATTTGTGGACACCATCTACTTTTTTGAGTAGTAATTCAATTTCTAATCCAACAGCAGGACCTCCTGTATCTACACTTTATACACTTGAAATATCGAATGGGTATTGTACGGATACACTTTTGCAGATGGTAGAAGTTTTTGATTTACAAGTATATGCGGGAGCGGATACTCTTATTTGTGCACCAAGTCTTATTCTTGAAGCAACTGCTACAGGTGGAAATAACATTACGTATCAGTGGTCGTCAGATTCTCAGTTTTCAGACATGCTCAATGCAAGTTATACAGATAATACAGCTCCGGTAATTTATACTGCACCTCATTGGTATTATGTTATTGTTGATAATGGTTATTGCACTGCAATCGATAGTATTTTTGTAGATTATCAGGCAATTTCTACTCCCATAACGGATAATATGCCTCTTTGCAATGGTGATTGCAATGGGTCTCTAACGGTAAATCCTTCTGGAGGTCTTTCTCCTTATGTTTATACTTGGAGTAATGGCGGAAATACAGCAACAATAAATAATATTTGTGCAGGAACATATACCGTAACCGTTGAAGATCAGCAAGGGTGTTTGGTTATTGATAATTTCACTTTGAATGAACCGCCACTTTTGCAATATTCGGGAGCGGCAACGCCTGTAAACTGCGATGTGGCATGCAATGGTGCCATTACCGGTTTTGCACAGGGAGGAACTCCTCCGCTGAGCTTTACGTGGAATAGTGGTGGAACAACAGAAGACTTAAATAATCTTTGTCAGGGAGCTTATTACCTTACGCTTACCGACGAAAATGGCTGCGAAGCACTAGATACTTTTTTCATAGTAGTAGATTATATCTATGCAAATATTGATGTTTGGGCTGATGATGATACGATTTATCAAGGACAATCCACTGATTTACACTCTACTCCAATCCCTGCTGTTGATTATACATGGAATCCGCCTGAGGGCTTATCAAATATTTACGATACCGATCCAACTGCATCGCCGAATACTACTACTACGTATTATGTAGAACTCGACGATGGCTATGGCTGTAAATATATCGATAGTGTTACCATTGTTGTGCTGGAAGTATTCTGTTTTGAACCCTATATCTTTATTCCAAATTCTTTCACACCTAATGGCGACGGTCAAAACGATGTGCTTTATATTAGGAGTCAGTATATTGAGCAACTATATTTTGCTATTTTCGATCGTTGGGGAGAAAAAGTGTTTGAAAGCACTGATCCTTCTTTGGGTTGGGATGGAACTTTTAGGGGAGAATTGCTTGAACCTGCTGTTTATGATTATTACCTCGAAATTCATTGCTATAATCAATTGCAATTTTTCAAAAAGGGCAATATTACTTTACTGCGATAGACTTTAACAATGAGGATAATAATTCTGACATTCTTGCTCACCTTTCTTGCTCTTGCTGTTAAAGCACAGGATCCTCATTTTAGTCAGTTTAGTAATCTTTGTTTCCACGATAATCCTGCTGGAGCCGGGTTTTCGGAAAGTCGTTATCGTTTTTCAGCCAATACCAAAATTCAGTGGAGCTCTGTAAGCTTGCCTTATCAAACATATCTTGCCAGTTTCGATTTTGCGCTAATGCGCCGCCCTTCAAGACTCGATATGTTTGGAATGGGCGTTGAAGTAATGCGCGATCAGGCTGGCGATGCGCAGTTTGGAACAACAGGTTTGGGACTTTCTCTCGCTTATATAAAGGCTCTGAATAATTTTAATAATCATTTTTTATCTATAGGAGCTTCGTTTTCATTAAATCAACGGAGTTTTGATCTGAATCCTTTAACTTTCGATAATCAGTTCAATGGGTTGTACTTTGATCCCAGTTTACCCGGAGGAGAAAGTTTTATCGATCTCAATTTCTGGTATCCAACCATTGGTGCCGGACTTAAATATTTCAATAAGTTTGACTCACGTCATGAATTTACGGCAGGGTTGTCCATGCTCAATATTAATCGTCCACCACAGTCACATTTTGATAATGCCGATGTTCGATTAAAAACTCGCTGGATGGGAACTCTATCGTATCGTATTGATGTGGCGAATTCCAGAGAATTAATACCCGAAGCTTATGTGTCGATGCAGGGTGTTTATCGCGAAATACTGATAGGGGCACATTACAGACTAATAAAAGATTATAGCAGTGTAAGTTATAATGCTGTGTCTGGAGGTATTTTCTGGCGCACTGGCGATGCCTTCGTTTTTGTAGCACAAATGGATTATTTGCGATATAAATTTGGATTAAGTTACGATGTAAATATTTCGGGACTTGTTCCAGCGAGTAATCTGCGTGGTGGCTTTGAGTTGAGCTTTATTATGAAATTTGATCATCCTGAAAGAAGAAAACCCAAGGAAATTCCATGTCCCATTTTTTAAAAAAGAACATATTGGTGCTGTTGATTTTGTTTTTTGCCGGGTTAAACCTTTCTGGGCAAACGGCTGAAGAATTTCGACAATGGGGCGATGAGGCTTTCGAACAGGGGAATTTTCTAACGGCATCTACATATTATTCTGAAGCTTTACAGCTCGATACGGCGAATCTTTATCTTTGGTATCAACTGGCGTTGAGTTCAAGGGAATATTATAGCTATGCAAAGGCGTATTCTTGTTTTAAAATTGTGCACGAAAGTGATAAAACAAAGAAATATCCTTTATCCCTATTTTATATGGCCGATTTATCGCGAAATCTTTCCGATTATATCATGGCTAGAGTGTATTATACGCTGTTTCTGGAAGACTATGAAAAGGATGATAAATATAAGTTTAAGGCAGAAGAGCAATTGCAGAATATCGATAAAATTGAAAAGCTTGCCTCAGATACTTTTTCTACTGGGGTTGAGCATCTTACGCTACCCGTAAATAGTCCATTTAGTGAATTCTCAGGATTTCAGCAGGCTTCAGAAGTTCTTATATTTTCTTCTGTTCAACCGTTACTTTCTAACGAAGGTGAAGGAATTTTAAGCAATTCATTTAATTCTGCGGTTTATATCAGTCGTTTTACGCAAAAAGGGCTCTCAAGACCTGTTTTGTTTGATGAACCTATCAATAGTAAAAATGAGCATACGGCAAATATATGCTTCAACGATGATTATTCGGTGGCCTGGTTTAATCGCTGTGAAATGATTGGTGGATATAAATGGCGCTGCGATATATATGAGAGTCACTATGAAAACAAAGCATGGCAACGTCCAATAAAGCTGGATATAAATAAAGAAGGGTATACAAGTACGCAGCCTTTTTTCTATACCGATACTTCAGGAATAGGTGTTTTGCTATTTAGCAGCGATCGCCCCGGTGGAATAGGGGGACTTGATCTATGGTATTCGGTTTACAATGATCAGGAGTTTGATATTCCCATCCATTGTGGTAGTATTATCAATAGTCTCGGAGATGAAATAAGTCCGTTTTACGATAAACAGGAGAGGAAACTCTATTTTGCATCCGATTGGTATTATGGTCTTGGCGGGTACGATATTTTTTATTCAAGTGGTGGGTTTAGCAGTTGGTCAATGCCAAAAAATCTGGGTCTTCCATATAATTCAGCAGCCAATGATTTTGCGTTTAATATTAATCGTGAAGATCGTGATGGCTATTTTACGTCAAACCGTGAAGGTTCTTATTATTTTAAGGGCGAAACATGCTGCAATGATATTTATGCCTTTTATAATGAAGAAAAAATTGATGTAGATTCATTGCCGCCGGATACTGTGATTGCAGAATATCATCTGGAAAGGGAAATCCTGGATCTTGTTCCACTAAATCTGTATTTTCATAACGATGTTCCCGATCCACGTAGCCGCGATTCATTAACCAATACTACTTACGATGAAACTTATTATGAGTATGTAGCCATGATTGATCGTTATAAGCGTGAGTATTCGCGTGGTTTGTCGGGTAATGAGAAATTGAATGCCGAAGAGGCTATTGAAATATTTTTTCTAGCCTATGTAAATGAAGGATTTAAGTCTCTGCTAGAGATTATTCCTTTACTTAAGGAAGATCTCGAGCAGGGAAGTCACGTTACCATGAAAATTAAAGGTTTTACCAGTCCGCTAACCGATACAGAGTATAATATTGTACTGGCTAAACGGAGAATAAATAGCATTATGAATTATTTTCGCAGAATTGACGATGGATTTTTGATACCATATCTTGAAAATCGTGCCCCAAATGGTGGTAAGCTTACTATACTCACCGATCCGGTTGGTGAAGCGCTGTCAGATCCGTTTGTGAGTGATAATCCAAACGATTCGCGCAATTCCATCTTCAGTATTGCTGCTGCTCGCGAGCGTAGAATTCAAATTGTAAGCTACGAATCAGATTTTGCCGGAAGCAGAGTAAAAGCACTCGAAGGGGCTGTGATTAATTTGAGCAAAAACGAAGTGGAATTCAATCTTAAAACCGATACGATATTTTGCAGCAAAATTATCATTGAAAACAAAGGTGATGAGGTTTTGGAAATAGTAAGTATACAATCTGCTCAGCCTTGGGTAGAAGCATACATGCCTCGAAGAAGTATCGCCCCAGGCAAAAATGTTGTACTTAATATTTGCATTAAAAAGGAACTCCTTACCGGTTCTGCACTAGGTATTCTGATTTTGGAAACCAACTCAAGAGATAGGAAGAGTGTGGTTTATGTGCGGGTGAAAGACTAAATTTCTCAAATCAAATCTCTCACCCCTCAAACTTCTCCAGCCTCATCTTTCCATCAAAAACAGCATAGGTTTTGTGGTGGACCCACTCGCCCAAATTGATATACTTTGCTTTTCCTATTTCCAAATCAAGCGGGAGGTGGCGGTGGCCGAAAATATAGTAATCGGTACGGTTTTCCTCCGGAATGCTTTTGATATATTTTACGATAAACTCCTTGTCTTCGCCTTTGAAAACTTCATCGTTACCTACATTGGCCAAACGACTGCTTTTGGAAAAGAACAGGGCGAGTCCGAATGCAAAATTGGGGTGAAAACGTGCATAGAGCCATTGAAGAAAACGACAGCCAAAAAGCTTTTTAATAAATTTATACCCTTTATCGCCGGGACCCAGTGCATCACCATGGCCGCATTCAATTTTCTTTCCGTCGGCTTCTATAATAATGTTTTTATTGAAAATCTTTACCCCACACTCTTCTACGAGATAATTTTTCATCCACATGTCGTGGTTGCCTTTGAAAACCCAAACCCCGATACCTTTTTCATTTAGATCGGCTAGTTTGCCAAGTAATCGCACATATCCGCGGGGTACTACATGCTTGTATTCAAACCAAAAATCGAATAAATCGCCTGCAAGTACAATCAAAGCTGCGTCTTTTTCAGCTTCAGACAGCCAGCGCACAAAGGCTTTTTCACGATCACGGCTCTTCTCCCGCGTAGGGATTCCGAGGTGCAGATCGCTGGCAAAATATATCTTTTTGCCGCCGCTGATATCTACAACCATGGTTTCGGGAGTTTTGGGTGATCTGACCATTTGTAGAGGTTTATTTTTTCAAAGTTAAGAATAAAACGAATTTTTTCTAAATAATTGTTTGTGTTCAAATTTAATGTTTCCAGACTTTTGGGGTCGAGAAGAATCGGGAAGGCTATTTCCAGTACTCCAGGAAAGGGTGCCAGAAGAATTCCGCCTTCGTATGCAGTTTGAACTTTGTTATTGATCAAATTAGGATAGGCGCCAATGCCAAGATAAAGTTGTATGGGAGCATCGAACGGCATTGTGGTTTTGAAAGTAAGGGCACTGGCCCAATCCCAGCTTTTGCCGGCTATCATATTGGTGTAAAATCCACCTTGGTCGATATAGGTTTGTTGATCACTCATGTGATGTGTGGCATAATTGCGTCCCAAAAACCAGTGATCTATAAAAATATCTTGTTCGCTTGTAATGCCCGATATGCCTAGGCGACCATCGAAATCATTCTGGAAGCTGTTTTTTTTGAAAATATATGCTCCGGCATAGAATCGATATTCGAAGAATTTTTTTGGCGAGTCATAATTAAGTTTTCCATGGAATATGCCCTGAACCCTGGTAAATTCATCAGAAATATCTGTATTGAACTCATATCCCAATGGGTTTTCTGCACGCTTGAAATCATAAGTCCAGTTTAGGCGAAGAGCATTGAGGGTGCGTGTATCTTTGGTTGGGATATATGTGGAGTCTACCATCATATAACTCAAAATATCTTGCTTGGAATGATGTAACTTTGCCGTAAATGTGTTTATCAGTTCGTTTTTTCCCTCTGGATTGTGAAATGTAATCTGTACACCAGTTTCCACGCGCCAAGCCCTGAAATCGAAATCGTTTGAAGAACGGAAAAAATAGCTTCGACCACTTACAAAAGCCTTGAAATGTTTTATTTTTCCACTGTTATTCATTTTATTATAGCTGAATTTGCCCTCGCCAATAATATTTTGCTGTTTCCATGCGTACATGGGCATTGCCTGAAAGGCGAAACGCTTAAGAGAATCAACCTGATTGGTCAAGAACATTCCGGGCAGAAATCCACTATTGTAAGTGTATCCCGCCACAGGATATAATTTGAATTCCGATAGTTTCTTACTCTTTTCAGAAAAAGAACTATTATTGTTTATTACTACTTTGCTTGTGATTCCAGGGACAGAAATTTCATTATCTCTGAGGGTAAAGGATTGACTGCTTGCTTCTGAAAATGGAAGCAAAAATATGAGGAAAATCAATGCATGTTTAATACAATAATTCATACAAGCTTTGTCCGATGGTATCTACAGAAGCGCTTTTGGTTGTGATTTTGCCTTCTCGATCGAGTACATACATGAAAGGAATGGTTTCAACATGATAAAGGCGGGCAATGGGCGATTGATTATGCTTAAAATCACAGATATTGTACCACGTCATTTTTTCATCATTCACGGTTTTGGTCCAGCTTGGTTCGTCGAAATCGAAAGAAACAGAAACAATTGCCAGTCCCCGTGGGCCGTAGGTTTTGTTGAAATAGCGAATGGTATTCATTTGCATCATGCTTTCGGGCGACCATGAGCCCCAGAAATGTAATAGAACAACATAGCCGCGAAGGGCTTCCAATGAAAAGGGACTATCGTTAATATCGTTAAGGTTGAAGTTAGGAGCAACCTTACCTGTGTCGAGGCGTGCTTTAATTTCAGCCTCTTCCTGAATGGCAAGTTTCACTTTATTAACTTTTGCGTTTAAGTGATTCACGTGTTCATTTGAAGGATAAAGAGCTGCAAGATTTTTAGCTATTTTGCTGTATAGATCAAAATATTCAAACTCATCAAGAATGGGCTTTCGTCCAAAATGCTGATACAGAATAAATAGAGAGCCTAAGCTGGATTGGTTGGACTGAACAAGATTGAGTGTAAAATTGCGTTCTTCATTTTCAGTTTCCAGCACTATAGCATCAATGGAGTCGCGAAGCTCCATTTTATTATCAGCATATTTATTTTGCTCCCAAATGTCGAAAGCAGAATCGAGTTTTTCGTATTGTTTTTGAGTAAAAGAATAATGCTCAGCTACCAGTTCTGACGCGGGTGATCCCGAGACAGTATATGTCTCTGCCAAAGCTTTAATATCGCCACTAAGGGTTAAGTGCTCGCCCGGTTCAGCGATTAATGTGATAAAATTGTCTTCTTCAACTAAAATGCGAAGAAATAGTGCATCTTGGGTTTTGTACTTAAAAACAAAACTTCCATTTTCATCAAGGTGTATGGAGTCGAGTGTTTGGATATCTTCTACATGAATGATATCAATATATACCATGTCTCCACGACTGTGAATGAAGCGTCCTTCAATAATTATTTCGTCATCACTTGCTTCATTGCTGCCATTACCACAGGCTCCAAGCATTAGAATTATTGCAAGACCAAGTATATATTTGACGTGATTTTTCATCGTTCTCATTATTTATTAAAGTGGAAACTCAGTGGCAATAATGGATAAATGCTGTCGAAAATAAGCCCAGAACCATTTTCATGAGCCAAAATGATTTTAAACGAATTTTTCTGACGAAGCTGAGTTTCATGCATTACCTGACGACAGGCTCCGCAAGGAGCAACTGCTTCTGTAAGTGGGTCTTTATCCGAGTGGGCAATAACTGCAAGTGCCTCTACTTCTTCGTTGGGGAAAGCATGACCAGCATAAAACAAAGCTACCCTCTCTGCGCAAAGTCCGCTGGGATATGCTCCATTTTCCTGATTGCTACCAAGAATAATTTCACCGTTTTTTAGAAGAACTGCTGCCCCTACATAAAATTCGGAATATGGGGCATATGCCTGTTTTGTTGCCTCTAACGCTTTTTCTACCAAGTTGCGCTCTTTAGAATCTAGTTCTTGAAAAGATGCAAAACTCTGATATTCGACTGCTATTTTTTCTTTTTTCATCCGTGCTGATTTTTGTTAGAATCGGATGTATGTCCGTGTTCGTTTTATAACGTATAATCTGCTCAAAAGATACATTGCAGGTCTTATTTCTCAGGTTTGTCTTTCATTTGTTCTTTCAATGAAAAAGCAAACAGGAAGAAACTGTTGAATAGCGCATAAAAGCTAACACCTACCTGAGTTTCCAATGTGTCTTCGTTTAGCATTGACAACAAAAATATAAAAATAAATCCGATATAAAGTAAATTATGCCTGTGAACCTTTATGGTAAATGGGTAAAATAAGCTTATTATAAAAAGAAGAAAGCCAAAAATGCCAAAGCTTAGCCAGAAAGTTAGGAATTGGTTGTGCGCTCTGAGTCTGTATTGTTCATCAAGTAAAGTATTCATTTGAATATACATCTTATCAAAGGCAGTGTTTACATCTCCAGTGCCAACTCCAATCCAAAAGTTTTCTCCAATTATTTTAACCGCCGCTTTCCAGTATTCCATTCTTTGTGTTAGGCTATGTCCACTAGGATTATTGGTGTTTTCATATAAATTGAGTTCCCAGAAAAATTGATACACTCTCTCTCGAATTGGATCGAGTTTCAAAAGCCTATAATTTGGAATATTATTCTCAATATTGGTAATATCTTCTTCGCTTAATGCCCAAATGCCAATACTGTCTTTTCTTAATCCTTTTGAGCTGAGGTATCTCATTAAAATATTGGCATCATACCAAATGTTTTCTTTAGAAAGCTTTTTATTGCTTCTTTTATTCCATTCATTTTTAATCTCTTTAAGGCAAATATACTGATATACAAGAGTGCCGTTTTCTGCAAGATTACTAACGGGATCATGAATATATTTGTTTCCTGAAGCAGTGGTTTTGTCTAGTGTTTCAACCTTTGGAACGCTGGTTTCTGGGAAAAAGCTTCTTTTTACTGAAAAAATGGAGTAGACAGAAATTATTACCCCTGAGATTAATATTACGCTTACTATAATTTTTATTGTGAAATTTTTAACGTAGTTTCTGAAAAGAATTGCCATGAAAGGAATCATTAATGCAATAATAACAAGACCGGTAAATGATTCGAGCAAAAACAGAAAAACGAGAAATATGGCTAGAAATAGAGGTGCAATAAATTGTTCAATGCGAGAAAGTTCTTTATTAAATAGAAGCCAAATACTCATATATATACTAAGGCATAGCATAAGGGAAAAACGAATGTGACTATGCCATAGTGCAGGTTGAAAATTTATTGAATGAGGGAGTATAAAAAAACGTATCAGATTAATGATCGTCATTATGGCCATGAAGAAAACAAAAGATTTTATCAGTAGGATGGTTTTATTTCGTCCAAAAGGAGGTGCTGCCGCAAATAGAATGGGGAAGCTCAATAAGGGCAATTTCATTCTGAGGTCGTGGGTGGCATATTTCATGTCATCTGACCATAGCAAACCAGCAACATGAAACACATATACTGAGATAAGCACCAATACCAGAGGGTTCAGAAATGCTTTTCCCAGTCTTTTAAGTCCACCTTTATCGCTAATAATAATTAATAAAAACAGCATTTGAGAAACACTGAGCAACCATTTTGAAAAAACCAGACTCGCCAGCATCAAGATAATGACGGCCGGGTATTTCCAGGTGTGGAATGTAGAGCGGTGTTCTGTTGCTGCTTTCTCCATATCTATTTACCACTCAAAATCTGATTGTATTCTTCGGCGTTTAAAAGCAATCTTACTGTTTCTTTAATTTCGGGGTCGTGCTCAATATTGAATTGAATACGTCCTTTTTGATAATAATACCTCGAAACAATTTCATTGCTTATAAGCTTTTTAATCTCTTCTTTAAAGTTTTCTAAGTCTTCTTCTTTATTGTGCTGAACAGCTGTTTGTAAATTATCCAACTCGTTTTTGAAAGTTTCGTAGTATTTGTCTTCTTTCATGGCTTCAGCCAGTTCGCCAAGCTTACGCTCTGTATTAGTGGTATAATCATATTCCTTGTTAGAGATATATGATAGGAAGGCATTATAATCGTTATCGTTGATAATAAACTCGGCTGCAGGAGCAATTTTGTCATGTTTGGAAGTATATAGACTTGCAAAATTAAAGATGTGGTTGTTGAGATAAAGGCTAATGGCAATATCGCTTAGGGAATCTGGTTTCAAAACAAGATCAGGAATAATACCTCCTTGATCATAAACCATGCGACCGTTTTCTGTATAGAATGTTTTTTTAAGAGAATCACTATAATGCATAGCTTTACCATTTTGCCGCTTAGAATAATCAATGGCTTGAATGCATCGGCCACTTGGGATATAATACTTGGCAATTGTGATTTTTATTTTGGTGTTATATGGCAGTGGCACAATGTTTTGGACCAACCCTTTTCCGTAAGATTTTTGTCCGATTATAACTCCGCGATCAAGATCCTGAATAGATCCAGCCACAATTTCACTAGCCGATGCGCTATATCCATCTACCATGATGGCAAGGCGAATATTCTTGTCAACGGCAGCATTTAGGGTGCGGTACGAGTGGTTGCTGTCACTTAGTTTTCCTTTTGTACTCACAATGAGCTGACCTTTGTCAACAAAAATATTAGCAATATTTACTGCTTCCGAGAGCAGCCCCCCCCCGTTTCCTCTGAGGTCGAGGATAATGCCTTCCATGTTTGGGCTTTCCCCTTTCAGACTTAAAAATGCTTGTTTTACTTCGTTTCCGGCATTCATGGTAAAGCTATTCAGTTTGATATAGCCTACTTTTTCGTCCACCATTGCATAATATGGAATATTGTTAACTTTAATTTCTTCGCGAGTGAGAGTGAAATTCATTATTTTTCCGTCAACACCTCTTTGTATTTCCAGTTTTATTTCTGTTCCCGGCTGCCCTTTAAGCAAATCACTAATTTCTGAACTATTTTTCCCCTCTATCGACTTCCCATTAATTTTCAAAATAATATCACCAGCCATCAGCCCTTCTTTTTGGGCGGGGAAATTCTCGTAGGGCTCTGTGATTACAATGTAAGAGTCTTGTTTCTGAATTAATGCCCCAATTCCACCATATTGGCCAGTGGTCATGAAGCGATAGTCTTCAATGTCTGATTCAGGAATATAATTGGTGTAAGGATCAAGAGACGCCAGCATCTCGTCAATGGCAATTTTCATCAATTCTCCGGGCTGAATTTCATCAACATAGTTCTGATTCAGCTCTCGGTATAATGAGGCAAAAATGTCGAGGTTTTTACTAATTTCAAAATCACTGTTGGTTGATGATATACCGGTTAGTGAAATGACCGCAACAAGTAGTATCAGAATTTTATTTCTCCAGTTTCTTTTCATCTTTCTTTTTTTTAATTACGTCAGGAACGGGATCATATCCACTTCCGCCCCATGGATTGCATCTTGAAACTCGCTTAATAGTAAGCCATCCGCCTCTCCATACTCCATGCTTTTTTAATGCTTCAATCCCATAAGCAGAACATGAAGGGGTGTATCTGCAAGAGGATGGTAGCAGTGGGGAAAGCACATACTGATATATTTTTATCAGCGCAATGAAGAATTTAGCGAATATTTTTTTCATGCATTCCTGATAAACGTGCCAAAATAGCAATTATTTTCTTTTCAATCTCCTTATAAGGTAAAATTTCCTTGCTGCTCCAGACCAAAGAAAAGAGTAAGGTGCTTTTTCTTTGTTCGAAAAGAAGTCTTATGTCTTGTTTGTTAAGTCGATACGACTCTCTGATTCTTCGCTTCAGTAAATTCCTTTTTACTGCCGATTTGATCTTCTTTTTCGGAATAGAAAACAGCACTTTCAACGCTTCATCTTCTTGTTCTACTTCAAGATAATGAACAAACAAAGGATAATCTTTAATGGTTTTACCGGTCGTAAAGAGCTTGGCGATGCAAATATCATCGCATAATTTTTCAGATTTTCGGAGTCTGAAATCACTCACTTTATTTCTTTTTCCCAGAAGAAATAAACTCGTCAATGGCCATGGTCATTGATGGAGATGTTTGAGTAGGAGCAGTAACATGTGCTTTTAGCTTATATTCATCGGCTGCCTCCATAGTGCTTTTGCCATAAATAGCAATAAGTTGAGTTCCTTGTTTGTATTTTGGGAAATTATGCATCATGGAGTGAATGCCGTGAGGGCTGAAGAAAACAAGCATGTCGTATTCTTCAAGTTTAATAGTGCTAAGATCGGCAAATGTGTTTTTATAGAAAACAGCTTCCTTAAAATTAATATTGTTTTCTGATAAGGCAGAATATAAGAGTTTATTTGGTGCATTATTGCAAGGCAATAATAATTTGATGTCTTTGTGTTTTCTCATTAGCGGAATCAGGCTGGAATAGCTTTGGTCGCCGTAGAAAATTTTGCGTTTTCTGAATTGTATGTATTTCTGTAAGTAATACGCAGTTTGATCAGAAGTGCAGAAATACTTCATTGTGTCTGGAACTTCAAATCTGAGTTCTTTTGCCAAACGAAAATAATTGTCAATGGCATTTCTACTGGTGAAAACTACGCCATTATAGTCGCCAAGATTTATTCGATGCTGGCGAAATTCAGAAGAAGTTAATCCTGTTACGGAAAAAAACTTCGTAAAGTCCATCTTCAAATTGTGCTTGTTGATGAGGTCAGCATAGGCTGATTTTTCAAGATCTGCCGGCTTGGGTTGCGAGATGAGAACAGTTTTTACTTTCAAAATCATTAGATTTTTAAGGTTATACTTTTCTTACCAGATTATTAAACCACTGTTAATTAAAACTTTGGCTCCAACAAGCAATGGCAAGATTTCGACACTGCAAAAATACAAAATAAAATAGAAAAAACTATACCTACTGTTAGTATACCCCGTAATTACAGCTAAAACAAGCTGATGTACAATAGAGTATGCAAAAATTAATATAGCAATATAGAGAAAAAAGACTTGAAAAGGGCTGTAGAATGAAGCAAATACAAATGGAAGAGCAAGGGAACTGCCAATAATTTTCGTAAAATAATCTCGGTAATTGTATATTTCGCTTTCACCCTGTGTTTGGAAGAGCTTTTCAGAGATATATATCAACATGCTTTTTATTATTTGATAGCCAATAAGAGCCCCGAAGACAAATACAAAGTTTAAAAATAGGGGCGCAATACCATATTTCATTTCCCCAAACAAAACTACTATTAGAGCCAGTAGTATGTATGTGTTGATATAAGTAATGATAGTTGAGGCACTTTTATTAAGAATGAAATTTCGCATAAAAATACCGGTTTCTCTTAAACTATATGCGGCTTTAATTGCCTGACGAAAACGGCTGAAAGAAAAAAGCAAACTTAATCCCAACAGGGTTAGGCTGAAAAAAATTACAAAAAACGGCCAGCTGAATTGATTGTTTTGAAGATCAATGGTATGTATTTCTGGTTGATTGTCATATTTTAATATGCTTTGGCTATAGTGTAGTTCTTTTGCCGTGGTCTGCTGAATCAATAATGAATCTCCAATGGTATCATTTGGATTGCAGAAATATGCCGGCACCTCATCAAGAGAATGTGCATATTTCTCTAAGCAGCTTATGCTGTCATTGTTAATCCATGGTATGGTCCATTGAATAGAATTCATTATGCAAAATTACACTTTTAACAGGATTTCTCTTCAGAACTAGTTCGTTTTTAATTTGTTTATCCTTGAAATCATGACTTTTATATGAATTCTGAAAAAAAAATTGATTTTTCTTTGTTTCTTCAATTTTTTAAAATAATTTTACAAGCAAATTCTCACTTCTAAAACACCAATACAAAAAAATGAAAATACTTGTTCTAAATTGCGGAAGCTCGTCCATTAAATATCAGTTGTTTGACATGGCTAATAATGAAGAAGTCCTTGCCAAAGGTTTATTGGAGAAAATCGGATTGCCTGATAGTTTTCTAAAACATAAGGCCTGTGGTAAAGATAAATATGAGGAAGGCCGTCATGTTCCTGATCATACTGTTGGTATTCAGTGGATTATAGATGTGCTTTTGGATTCTGAAAAGGGTGTATTAAAAGATAAAAGTGAAATTAAAGCAGCTGGTCACCGTGTAGCACATGGTGGTGAATATTTTCAGGGATCTGCATTCGTCGATGAAGAAGCAAAGATTAATATTGAAAAACTTATTGCACTGGCTCCTTTGCATAATCCTGCTAACTTAAAAGGGATACAAGCTATTGAAGCCCTTATTCCTGGATTGCCTCAGGTGGCTGTTTTTGATACATCTTTCCATCAGTCAATGCCTGAGCATTCGTATCTCTATGCTCTTCCTTATGAGATGTATTCTGAGAAGAAAATTCGTCGATACGGTTTTCATGGAACAAGTCATAAATTTGTTGCAGAAAAAGGTGCCGCTTTCCTTGGCCTCGATTACCGTGATCTGAAAATTATTACCTGCCACCTTGGGAATGGGTCTTCTATTTGTGCTATCGATAAAGGTAATTCAGTAGACACTTCTATGGGATATACCCCTGTAGAAGGTCTAATTATGGGAACCCGCGTTGGCGATATGGGTCTCGGAGCTATTCTTTCTCTTATGGAGAATGAAGGAATGACCGTGCAGGAAGCCAATGATCTGATTAATAAAAAATCAGGATTGCTTGGAATCTCTGGTGTTAGCTCTGATATGCGCGATATTGAAGATGCAGCTGAAAAAGGAAATCATCGTGCGCAACTGGCTCTCGATATGTTTGCTTATCGTGTAAAAAAATATATTGGTTCTTATACTGCCGCCATGAATGGCCTCGATATATTGATTTTTACGGGTGGAATTGGGGAAAACGGATGCCTGCCACGTAAAATGATTGCTGGTGAAATGCAATTCTTGGGAGTGGATTTCGATTTTGAACGTAATAAAGATTTGCGCGCTACCGATGCCATTATCTCTACCGATGATTCTAAGGTAAAAGTATTGACAATTACTACAGATGAAGAACTGGTTATCGCCAGAGATACATACAGTATTGTGAACAGATAGAAATATTGTTTGCCGAAACCCGCCTTAAGAGCGGGTTTTTTTATGCCCTTTTGTTAAATATGATGTTTTTTTATTTCATTTTGTGAAATGTTCTGTTTCATGCATCTAACTCTTGTAACTAAAATACTGTTGTCCTATGAAAAAAATTATTGTACTCATCACCATATCCTTTTTTGCCATGGTTTCTATGGCGCAAGAGACTATTCTTAGGGGAAAAGTTTCGGATAAAGAAACAGGTGAAACACTGCCTTTTGTCAATGTATATTGGGTAGATAAGTCTGGTGGCACTACTACAGATATTGATGGACTTTTTAAGCTTGCAAGTTCTGATAAATTAGATTCACTCATTATAGAGTATATCGGTTATAAAAAAGTCACGATGGTCATTCCACACGGAACTGATTATATTGATATTGTAATGGAGTCTGATGTACTATTATTGGAAGGAGTTGTAATCGAGCATGACTCACCACGTTATACCTTGGATTGTGCAACCACAATGTCTCGTTGCGAGTCAAAAAGAGCTTCTGGAGAAGGATATTATGGCGGAGCACCTGCTTCTTACGGGGATATGCCTTCCAATGAGATTGCTTCAGGTCAACTTACTGCAGGTGAAGTAAACGATTTTTCAAAATGGGAATTATGGACCGATATTGCTTCAGGTGAACTTTCTGGTTATCAAAAACAATGGGGAATGGCTCCCGAACACCGTTTTTCTGTGCAGGTAACCAATAAAAATGATTATCCGATACAGGATGCGTCTGTTGCATTAATAGATGAAACGGGTAATACAATATGGGCGGGCCGCACCGACAACACCGGAAAAGTGGAATTATGGTCAGGGATGTTTAGCGACCAGAAATCCAAAAGTTTGAAAATTGTGGTGAACTATATGGGAGGTACATACAATTTGAAAAAAGTTAATGAGTTCTCAAATGGAATTAATTTTATTGAAATTCCTGTTGAGTGTAGCGCTGAAAAAGTAATTGATATTGCTTTTATGATCGATGCTACTGGCTCAATGGGTGATGAAATCAGATATCTGCAGTCTGAGATAACTAATGTAATTCAGAGAGTGAAAGACTCTTTGCCTGATCATAAAATTCGCCTAGCCTCAGTTTTCTATCGCGATCTCGGAGATTCTTATGTTGTAATTAAAAAGGATTTTACTGAAGATATTGTTGAAGCTGTGAAATATCTGCAATCTCAATCTGCCGGTGGTGGTGGCGATTACCCCGAAGGAGTAGATACTGCGCTTGCTGTTTCAGTAAATGAATTATCATGGAGTGCAGAAGCTTCATCACGTCTGCTGTTTATGGTTCTCGATGCGCCTCCTCACGAGGGGAAAGAAAATTTGGAACTCATTGAAAAAACCATCCCTGTAGCATCCGAAAAAGGAATTAGAATAGTACCTCTTGCATGTAGTGGTGTGAATAAAAGTACAGAATATTTGCTTCGCTCAATGGCTTTGGCTACCAACGGAACCTATGTTTTTCTGACAGACCATAGCGGAATTGGGAATCCACATATTGAACCTACTACAGATGAGTATGAAGTGGAATTGCTCAACGATGCTCTCGTTCGCATTATTACTACATTTAGTCGCTCAATGAGTTGTACAGATCCTTTGGTACTTCCTCAGGATTCAGTAAATAATGATACCAGTTTTGTGATGATGAATCCTCCAAAAGATTCTATTCCTCAAGACTCTCTTGTAACTGATTCTATGCGAAGCGACACTCTTCTGGCAGATACTCTTAGCCCCATAAAGCCGGAAATTAGCTGGAAATACTATCCAAATCCAACTGTTGGTCAGCTTACTGTGGAAATTATGAATCTGCCACTTGGTGAGAAAAAGGGACAGCTTTTTTTGACCGATATTACTGGCAAATTACTCAGACGCTTTGAGGTTAAAGACGATGAAAAAATATTAATGGATATTAGTGAGTTTCCAACCGGAACCTATTACTTAACCTTTTTCTACGGAGAAGAAAGCAAATTGAGCGCGCCTGTAATTCTGGTTCATTAGGCAATAAGGGCGCTTCCACTCAAGGGTGATTTGATGATTCTCCAGATGTCTATGTTGACTTGCCCAACGGACAACAGTGCAGCGGAGCCTTCGGGCTCCGTTTTTTTAGAAAAAAGCTTGGGAGAGTGTTAATTATTTCTTCTTCACTCTTACATAAATATGTTTAATATTGCTTTTGCTGCTGTCGCGTTCATCCACCTCAATGTCTGTTCCCAACGATTTTATAAGCGGTGTAAGTTTCCCAAACCCGTAATTTCGTGGGTCAAAATCAGGTTTTTTCTTAATAATGAGGTTGCCTACTTCAGCCAAAAAGGCCCATCCGTCATCATCGGCAAGGTCTTCAATTGATATTTTAATGAGTTGGAGAAAGTTTTTGCCAATTCGTTCTACTTGATGTTTTGGCTTTGTTTTGCTTTTCTCCGAATTTGTTTTTATGTCAGCATTCGTATTACTTATAATTTCTATATAAATGAATTTATCACAAGCAACAATAAAGGGGTTGGGCGTTTTTTTCTCTCCAATACCTATAACAAGCATTCCTGATTCGCGCAATCGTGTGGCTAAGCGAGTGAAATCACTGTCGCTGCTAACCAGACAAAACCCGTCAACTTTGCTATTGTGTAATATGTCCATTGCATCGATAATCATTGCAGAATCGGTGGCGTTTTTCCCAGTGGTATAGCTGTATTGTTGAATAGGGGTAATTGCATGTTCTAATAATGCACCTTTCCATCCTGAAACGGTTGCTTTTGTCCAGTCTCCGTAAATTCTTTTTATAGTTGGCGTGCCCAGTTTGGCAATTTCATCGAGCATACCTTTAATGTTTGAATAGGGTATATTGTCTGCATCTATAAGTACAGCAAGGTTTAGATCATTTTTTTCTCTCATTCTCTTGTTTATTTAGCGCAATTTAAGCAAATATTGGCACTTTTCCCTTTTAAATAATTTTGTCTGAATTGCATATAAGATTTTCCCTTCCAAATCTCTCCAAGGGTTTGTTTTGAAATATCGCCCATGGGGTGCTTTACGTCTTTGTCATAGCAACAAATTGGGACAACCCCGTCTGAAGAAACCAATATGGTGTGCCACAGGCGTTTACATATTCCTTGTGTTTTGTTTTCTATAATCACATTGCCGTCACTGTCTTTTTTATATCTCTGAAATTTGGCAATATTGCTCATGTCTTTCCCTGCATTTTTTGCAGAATAGAACTGTGGCGATTTATAGCGAATTATATTGGCTCCTTTTTCTTTCATTATCGTTTTGAAAGCAGGAATTTCTTCTTCATTGAATGCAAATACAAGCATTTGCGCTTCTATCAAAGGTTTCTTCGATTTTTTTTTCTTTTTAAGTTGAACCAAAGTGTCTAGGTTTTCCATCAGGAGATCAAAATCGCCACCAATACGGTATTGCTCGTATGTTTTTGCCGTAGTGGCATCAATGCTGATGATGATTTTGTCTAATCCAGAATCGATAAGTTTTGTCGCCATTTTTTTATTCAAAAGACTTCCGTTTGTGCTGATGCTGACAAAAAGCTTTTTCTTTTTAGCAACAGTAATGCGCTCATCTATTTTGGGATCAAGTAAAGGCTCGCCTTGAAAATACAGATTCAGGTAAAAAGTACCGGGCATGAGTGTTGATAGCGTTTGCTGAAAAGTGTCGCAAGACATGAAAGTATTGGTTCTGCGAGTTTTCCTCTCTGTGAGAGGGCATTCGGCGCACGAAAAATTACAGGTTGCTGCGCTTTCGATGCTTATTCCATAGGGATGGTTCATTAATACAGGTCTTCGAAAAACCTTGCTCAAAATAATGCTTAAAGAATAGGCAAACAGATTGAGAATTCTTCTACATGTGAGATAAGGTATAATTTGAAAAAACTCCTTCACTATTCCTCTTCTTTATCAGGTTTATCCTTTTTCTTTTTTTGTAATTCTGTATTGAGAGATTCTGTCATTTTCTGTATGCTTGGCACAACGCTAAAAAACTCCATGGCAATGATTCTTATTAACGTATAAGCCGGAATAGCTAATATCATTCCCGGAATTCCTGCAATCATTCCCGCCATAATTACAACCAGAAAAATTTCTAAAGGATGAGCTTTTACGCTTTTTGAATAAATAAGGGGTTGAAGTACAAAATTATCAATGAGATTGGCAATCATGAAAACTCCAAACATTTTCAGCATCAGAGGTAATGATTCGCTCATAAAATCTGCACCTTGCAAAGTAGTAAGCCCAATGATAAGGCCAATAATATCGCCAATGATAGGTCCAACATATGGAATGACATTGAAAATACCAGCTATCAACCCAATGAGTAACGCATTTGGTAGTCCAATTAGGTGCATACCCAAAGTAATCATGCCGATCATAATGAGTTGCTCAAGCAAAAGACCTAAAAAGTAGCGGCTAAGCATGCGCTTACTGTAAGCCAAGATTCTTGCGATTTCGTCATGTGCATCACGAGGGGTAAACATTTTTAGGCCTTTGTACAGCAGTTTATTGTCTTTCATAAAAAAGAAAGCCATAAAAATGGTTGAAAAAATGCCGATACTAAGACTGCCGACCATGCCAAGTGCACTGCTTACAATGCTTTTAACATTAATGTCTTGCAAAATGCCAAGAAGGTAATCGGAAATAATGCTTTCAATAGTTTCTGTTTCAGCAATCATTTTATACTCACGCATCCAGTCTTCTAGGCTGTTGATGGGTTCTTTAAATGAATCTAGAAATGCATAAATATCTATTTCGCTAATTAGTTGTGCTTGCTGAATGATAAAAGGAGTGAGTAAAACGATAGCCATTACAAAAAACCCGATTACGCCCAGCAGGGCAATAAGAGCATTGAGTGCTCTTGGGATTTTAAGTTTGCCGATTTTAAGTTTTTCAAGAAAAACGAATATAGGGTGCCCCAGAAAAGATAAAATAAGGGCGGTGAAAATATATATCAGAACAACTGAAAAGTAGTATACAAATAGGAATACAACTAATACAAAAGGAATCCAAACATACCACTTTTTGAATATAGAACCCATGTTTTTTTTGTAAAAATAGTGAATTTATTGATTTGTAACTATGAGATCAATAATTAGCTGATTGTGGAGATTAAAAATTGAAAACATGTTAATTTTTAAGTCCGAAAAAAGATTTTCTGCAACCAATAACTGATTTCAACGATGCGTTCTTAATAAAATGCCGATCTTTGCGTTATCTATCTTTGCGATTCTTCGTAATTTAGTAAATTGAATTGAAAATATTGTCCGGATGAAAAAATTACTTGCGCTGAGCATAGCATTATTCTTGGGTTATAGCTTATTTGCCGATGTTATTCAAGTGAATGATTCTAGTATCGACATATCTACTACGGGTATTGCCAGAAGATTTGATCAAATGACCCTTAAGAAATTCTATAGCAGTGAAAATTTCACTTTTGTAGACAATAAGTATAATTATCCAGCTAATTTTGTTCCAGAACTTAGCGATTCACTGTTTGTGGCGCGCATAAAAGAAATGGATGCTAACTCTCCATTCGAGTACAGGTATAATGATCAAGTGAAGAAGTGGATCACTTTTTACATCAGTAAGCGATATTTCGTTGGTCGTTTGGTGGGGGTTTCATTACTTTATTATCCTCTTTTTGAAGAACAGATGGATCGTTATGATGTGCCTCTGGAAATGAGACATCTTGCCATTGTTGAGTCGGCTTTGAATCCTACTGCAAAGTCTTGGGCTGGTGCAGGTGGTTTGTGGCAGTTTATGGTGAAAACAGGAAACCTCTATGGTCTGAATGTGACCTCTTATGTGGATGATCGTTTCGATCCTTATAAAGCAACTGAAGCCGCTGCTCATCATATGAAAGATCTCTATGATATTTATGGCGACTGGGCATTAGTGCTTGCTGCTTATAATGCTGGCCCTGGAACCATAAACAGGGCTATCAAGCGTGCAGGTGGGGAAACCAATTACTGGAAAATTATGCAGTATTTGCCTCGCGAAACACAGCAATATGTACCTGCGTTTATTGGTGCAAGTTATATGATGACTTATTATGCAGAACATAATATTAAGGTTCAGATGCCTAAATATATGGATTGGCAGATCGACACCGTAATTGTAAAGGAGAAAATGTCTTTTCATTTTTTATCTTCAATGATAAATCTTCCTGTGGAGGATATTGAGTTTCTGAATCCTCAATTCAAGAAACAGATTATTCCCAGTTCGGAACACAATTTTTATTCTATTCGCCTTCCTCGTGAGTATATAATGACATTTGTTGAAAATGAGGAGATTATGTATGATTCACTTCGTCGTTATCGGGAAAAAGCAGATTCATTATTGGCCGAAACTCCTGTTACAAATCCTGTGAATAATACCAATAATTATGTTGCCCCCACAGATGGCAGCAGTTTCTATCATACGGTTCGCAGTGGTGAAACTTTGGGAGGGATTGCAAGCCGTTATGGAACATCAGTTAGCAATATAAAATCGTGGAATTCGCTTTCTTCTTCAACAATTTATCCGGGACAAAAACTGAAGATTTTCGGAAAGCAATCTTCGACTTCAAATAATACACAAACAAACAATAATACTCAAAGTAGTGGCGGTAGTGGGAGCATCGTTTGGCATACCGTAAGTAGCGGTGAGTCGCTTTGGGGAATAGCTCAAAAATATGGGTGTAACGTGGATGAAATAAAACAATTAAATGGCCTGGGATCTGATGCATTGCAGGTCGGACAAAAATTAAAAGTGAAGTCAAATAAATAATTGCAAATAGTGATTTCCTCATGGACTATCTGAGTTTGTAGTGTTTATTTGCTTTGTGAAAAACAAATTTCAAAATCTAAGCCTATGAAAAAGTATTTCATCCTTCTCGGTATGTTTCTGTTTGTAATAAGTATTTCTTGTACACAGAAAAAACACAATGGTTTGCCGCCTGCAACTGGTGGAGTGTCAGAGTTGCTTGTGGTGATGCCCAATCAGAAATGGGAAACCCAACTTGGCGCATTTATTCAGCAATTATTTGCTTCAGCTCAGGATGGGCTTAATCAGGCTGAAGCCATGTATGATTTGATGCAGATTACTGATGTTGAATTTAAGGGCATCTTTGAAAAGAATCGAAAAATATTGAAGCTCATTGTCAGTGATACGGTTAATACAAATGAGGTTTTTGCGTATAGAGATGTATTTGCGTCTCCTCAGATAATAATTGAAGTTCATGCAAAAAGCGATCAGGCGGCATTTGATGTAATGCAATCTCGACTTGTATCTATACTTGATATGTTTAAGGAGGTTGAACGCTTGAGAATTGCAGATGCTTTTGCTGCTTCAGAAAATATAAAATTACGCAAAGACATGTCAGATCAGTTTGGCTTTTATTTTATAATGCCCGAAAGTTTTTATAATGCAAAAGAATCAAATCAATTTGCCTGGTACAGACTTGAGCATTCTAAATATTCGCAATCTTTGATGGTTTATGTACGTGAATTTGTTGATAGTGCGCAATTCTCTCCTGAAAACATTGTTCGCTATCGGAATAAGGTTTGTATGGAAAATGTGCCGGGCGAACTGCCAGGTTCATATATGTCAACCGATACCGTTTTTGCACCTACTTCGAGGGTGATGAATTTTACAGACACCCGTGCTGTTGAATTGCGTGGGCTATGGCGTACTGTTGGCGATTTTATGGGTGGTCCTTTTTTGAACTATACCTTCCTTGATAAAAGTGGAAAAAAGGTTATTACCCTTGAAGGATATGTTTATTATCCAAACAACGATAAGCGCGATTTACTTATGCAATTGGAGGCAATTTTGCACTCTTTTACTTATGTGAAATAGTGCTATTTTGGTAAAACGACTTCTTCTTTTTGCTCGACAAGCTTTTGTGCTTTAGGCGCATTAAAAATTTTCTCTTGTAGTTTTGAGAATCTTGCTGCTTCTACACGAGTTTGTTTAATATGACCCATATTCATGGCAAGATAAATGATCGGATTATGGAGGTTTGCCCATAATCTATTAAACACAGACATTCTTTTGTAGAATTTTTGTCTTACGTATAATTTACCTGCTTGCAATTCTTCCGGGCTCATGTTTTTAGGCTGAAAAACACAAGTATTATGATCGTAAAACTGCCAGTCCTCGCTAATGAGTCGGCCTTGTTCTTTGAGATCACTATAAGTTTTTGTGCCGGGATATGGGGTTAATACATTAAGAGATACGGTTGAGACTTTGGTTTTCTTGAGAAATTTAAGCGTTTCTTCAAAAATTTCTTTTGTGTCAGAGTCAAAGCCAAATACCATGGAGGCATGAATAAGAATGCCAGCTTTTTTAATGTTTTTGAGTGCTTGTTTTAATTCGTCTAAGCCTTTCGAAGCTTTTTGCATGCTTTTCATTTGCTCTTCAGAAACACTCTCAACTCCTAAAAACAGTACTTTGCAGCCACTTTCTACGGCCAATTTCATGAGCTCGGGGTTCTTGTTCAGTAGTGTTACAGATGCCTGACCCACCCATTTAATTTTTAATGGTTTTATTGCTGTAAAAAGCTCTTTTGCATATTTGGCATGTCCAATAATATTGTCATCCAAAAACAGAAAGTTTTTTGCACCTGATTCTTTGATGTCACGTACAACATTTTCTACAGGAATATGCCTAATTGTTTTTCCGAATACATTGGTAACACAGCAAAAATCACAATTGTATGGACAACCACGGGTTGTCATGATCGGAATGAGTTTAAACAATCGACGCTTAATGATTCTACTATAGTCTTTAGGAACATATTTAGCCAGGTCCGGAGTGGGCTCATGATAACGTTCTTGTAAATGACCGCTTTCAAAATCAAAAAGCAGTTTTTCCCATACTCCTTCAGCTTCCCCAACCACAACGCAGTCTGCATGCCGGGTAGCTTCATCGGGTAATATTGTAGGGTGTACCCCTCCAATAACCACAGTTTTTCCACGTTTCTTGAATTCATGACACAATTCATATGCTCTGGGAGCATTTGCAGTCATACAACTAATAGCTACCAAGTCGCATTCGGTTTCAAGATCAATATCTTCAGTTTCTTCTTCAATGATCTCAACTTCGTGTCTTTTTGGGGTGAGGCCTTGTAGAATATAGAGTGCCAACTGTGGCATCATAAGACCTTTATTTGTTCTTTTTTCCGGATCAGCAGCCGGAGTAATCAGCAATATTTTCATATTCTTTCCTTCTTACATACAATAATGTATGCCTTTATATGCAATAGTTGCATTTATGTCAGGAATAGTTTGATAAAACGAAATAATCTTCAAGATTTTTATGCTCACAAGTAAATTCCTGCCTTCCGGAATGTCCGAAATTTTTCCGAACCGGGAGTCTTATATAAGAACTAATTCGGCAAAGCTACGACAATATATTGATAAGCAGTATATATTGATAATAATTTAATGTTTGTATGGGGCTTGCCATGAGGGTGCTCTTATGATTAAAATGAAATTGCAGAACCTCTGATTGTGAAGTTCTGCAATATTATTAAGAATATTAGAGATAGGTCTAATAGCGTTGGCTTACCGCTTCCCAGTTGATTAAGTTCCAAAAGTCAGTAATATATCCTGGGCGACTATTTCTTTTGTCGATATAATAAGCATGTTCCCAAACATCGCAAGTGAGGATTGGAGTGAGACCGCTAGTCATAGGATTGCCGGCATTACTTTCTTGAGTGATGTGCAATTTGCCAGAATCATCTTTGCAAAGCCATGCCCATCCACTGCCAAATAATGAAGCGGCAGCTTTAGTAAAAGCTTCTTTGAAAGCGTCAAAAGAACCAAAATCACGGTTTATGGCATCTGCCAATGTTCCGATAGGACCGCTTCCTTTAGTGCCAAGACAATTCCAGTAAAATGTGTGATTCCATACCTGTGCTGCATTATTAAAAATGCCACCATCAGATTTCTTGATGATTTCCTCTAGGGAATCTGTGTTTTCAAATGGAGACCCAGGTAGCAGATTATTCAGGTTGTTTACATAAGCCTGGTGGTGTTTTCCGTAATGAAACTCAAGGGTTTCTGCAGAGATATACGGCTCAAGTGCGTTTTTTTCAAAAGGTAAAGGAGGTAATTCAAAAGTCATATTGCTTGTTTTTAAAAGATTATTCCAATGTTAAAGGTTCCCATCACGTTTTTTGAGTTTTCATCGTTTTGAAGCATGGGCGTTAACCCATAATGCAGACCAAGATCGAGCCTTACAACCCACAAATCTGCGCCAAGATATCCCACGGCAGCCCATGAAAAGGGTTCAAAATCATCCTGAGTGAAATAAAATAGGTTTTCGTCAATTTGGGTTTTCAATATAGCCATGGCCTCAATACCACCTGATAGGTGAAAGGAGCTTGAGCCATCTGGGCTTTGAAAGATTTTATATCCCAATGTTACAGGGATAGTGATAAAAGAGCGTTGCAATTGAGATTCAATATTAACCAATGCAGTATCGGGGGTAACCATATTGACAGTGCTTTGTCCAAGATTTAATTTGCCCTGAACAAAAAAGCGATTTCCGTAACGGAGCATGGCGCCTGCTTGCCAGCCGATACGCGCACTAACGTCTGTACTGTCAATTTCTGTTTGAAAACGACTACTGTTGACCCCAAGATGGAAACCCATGCTGAGGCGTGTCACAGATTCTGTGGGTGTGTTTTGCCCAAAACCCATGAAGCTAATAGAGAAAAGTGTAATAAAAATCAGATATTTCATGACAGATATTTTAATTCAAATGTACGATTTTTCTTCAACATTTTGGTATAATAAACAATTTTGCGATTAAATATTAATGATTTTTTTCAAGTATGTAGAAATCGTTATTTGTTCTAGAAGAACTCTTAAATAGTCTATGAATCGTCATTAGTGTCAGATGATCTTGAATGGGTTATACCAATAGAGGAAATTCTTATATGACGCGCTCATTATCAAATATATATGGCTTGGGCGTTATTTGCAATCTTTTGGTAGATTATGTTTGTTTTTACCTCTTTTCATATTGCATCTTTACATCACAAACCCCCAAAAATAAATATCATGAAACGTGCAGGTCTATTATTAAGCTTTGTTTTTGCAGTTGGATTATTAAATGCTGCTAATATTAATGAGTTGAATTTTAAAAATGATTTCAATATTGCTATTGACATTCTTAAAATGCACCATAAATTTCAACGTCCGGACTACGATCCTACAAAATCTCAGGTGGTTGAGAATCAGGAATCTGGTTTACAAACTCCGGTAGAAGAGCCTAGTGGTAGAAAAATTAACGTTTTCCCAAACCCATGTACATATTCAGTGAAAGTGTCGGGAGTAAATGAGGGAGACCAAATATATATTTATAATACTGTTGGTCAATTAATGACTTCCTTTATTGCCGATTCTAATGAAGAAGTAATTGATGTTCATGAGTATGAGCTTGGCTTATATGTGATTGCTATAGTTGATGGTACTAAGATTGATAGAATAGACTTTATAAAATAAATCATTGAATAATGAAAAGCGGGAATTCTATTAAATATTTAGCATCCGTTTTATTGATTGGTTTCATTCACATCCAGGCCTTCTCTCAAATGGAGAAGGTTCTGGTGGATGATTTTCGGCGGATGGCGATGGAAGAAAGCAATGTTATGCAATATGCAGAAGATATTGCAGAAGGCATTGGCCCAAGAATGACCTTTAGTACTAAATTTGACGAGGCTGTTGAGTGGGCTTATCAGACACTAAATGAACTAGGACTGGATAATGTACAAAAAGAATATTGGGAGCCTTACGGGCGTAATTGGGAGCTGAATAAATACTCCTTCAGTGTTACCGAGCCATTCCCAATGTTTATCAATTCTTGCCCCAAAGCTTGGACCAGTGGTACAAATGGAGAGCAAACCGCAGAATTGGTTTATCTTAAAGGTAGAACTAAGGAGGATTTTGAAGAATATAAAGGTGAACTTAACGGTAAAATTGTTCTCATTACTGCCCCATGGCCTGCTTCCATATCTTTTGACCCTATTGCTTCACGTTATGCCGATAGTACTTTGCAACAAATGGCCGATGCGCCCAAAATGACAGATGAGGAACTGGCAGAAGAGAAGGAACAGCATGATGCTGTTATGGCTAGGTATTTGCCTTATTATCAGTTGCTTGCCGATAAAATTGAGTTTTGTACTCAAGAAGGTGCATTGGCTACAATTGAGCCCGGGTATCGGCAATACGGATCTGTGATGTCGTTTTCTGTATCCCTTCCGGGAGAAGTGAAAGACAATATCGATTTTTTAGTTTCGGGTTACAGAAGTGATGCCCCAAGTGTTGTGCCACAAATCTCAGTATCACTTGAGCAATATGCTACTCTTTTTAACATGTTGAACGACGGAAGAAAAGTTGTTGCAGATTTGGAAATTGATTCCAAAGTTGGTACAGAGCCAGTAAAAGGAATGAATGTTCTTGGTGAAATTCGTGGTTCAAAATATCCAAATGAAATTGTGACCATTGGAGCTCACCTTGATTCATATCAAGCCGGTCTCGGAGCAGCAGACAATGGAGCCGGAGTTGCCATTATGATGGAAACCATGCGAATTTTGAAAGCTTTAGATGTAAAACCTGCACGAACCATTAGAATAGGTTTATGGGGTGGGGAAGAACAAGGCTATTTTGGTTCAACTGCATATGTCGATCAGCATTTTTTACAGGGCACTGAAAAACACTTTGTGTACTTCAATCTCGATAATGGCGCCGGTCTTATCAGAGGGGTTAAGATGCAAAATAACGATAAAGCCGTTGATTTGATGGAGGATTGGTTTGAAGTCTTAGATCTTGAAAGTACTAAAACTGTTTCCCTGCTCAATGCCGACATGACCGATCATATTCCTTTTAATGATGCCGGTCTACCGGGTTTCCAATTTATTCAGGACAACCTTGATTATTTTAGTATTTATCATACTCAAATGGATCTGATGGGGCGCGTTCCAGAAGAAGACATGAGGCAAAATGCTTTCATTATGGCTGTATTAACATGGCTTGCAGCTAATCACGAAGGTAATTTTCCACAATAAATTATTGCATAACCCGCGATAACACAAAGGCTCCTTGCGGCGAAAGTTGCAGGGGCTTTTTTTATGGAGTGTTTTTGGCACAGAATTCATGCGGCTCCCGAATTCTGTGCCAAAAACTTTGCAATATTTCTTTGCAGTTTTTATTTTTAAAAGAAATGAAATATTCATTGTGTCTCAATCGTTTTATTATAAGCACCCCTAAAACACAGGTTATGAGAAAAATTGCGAGCCGGGTTTTTACCCTAGTTTTGCTGTTAGTATTTTCTTCTGGAACAGCATTTGCCATTGAATTTGATGATTTACTGATAAGCGGAAAGATTAACGCCTACGCCACAGGAAATGACGAGAGTGTTCATTATGCGATTCCTCTAAAAATTATTATTAGAAACAACACTTCTTCAACTATTCAGATTCGTATTCCTGCTGGATATACTTTTCATCCAGATGATTCATCATATCAGAATATTATTGTTACCAATACCATACTCTTGGCTTTGGCTCCCGGTCGAAGTGCACCAATAGAGGTGTATGGAATGTGTATGGAAAGTAGTGACCATGCCCCTGAAGGGGAAGCCAGATATACTTCTGCAGGAATGGCAGAACCCAAAATTGTTAAACTTGCTGAGTATATTGAGGAAAACAAGTATTTTAATCCAGCAGGGCAAAATGCAATGTGGACACTCATTGAGGATCGCCCTCTGTATGAGGTGACATCACTCGACACCAGTGCAGCATACAAATTGCAGCATTTTTTGGCTGATCTCACGGGTAAACCCATACTTCCAGCTCCTGAAGAAGAAGCATATCTTTACAATTATGAGGAACGACCAAGCAATGTATCTGTTGGCGGCGAGGTCGAGATTCATACCAGTTCTGTTATGCAGGTGCAATGGTGCCTGTTTAGCGAAGACGGAATTCTCTTGCGTGAAATGTATAATGGACCACTTGGCCCCGGAGATGTAACACTCGAATTTGAATACGACGCTCAGGTTTATGACGCACCGGTTTACTATCTCAAACTTGTTGCAGATGGTGAAATAATATATAATAGAAGACTAGCGTTTGACAATGATTGAAAAAAGCATCATCGATTTTTGAATGAAAAATTTGCGATGCCTCCTTAAATATTGTATATTGCAGTCAAATTAAGACGCATGAAATCAATTCTTTATGTTTTAAGTATAGCTGTAATAGTCCTTATAGGTTCATGTACAGCTGAAGATCCTGTGTATCAAACATTCGAGCCTGTTGATTATCAGGCAAGTCATAGTACTAATTATTTTAATAATGGTCTTGGAGATAATCCAGGTATTCCAGCTGGTTCACTTTATTCATTTCCAGCAGGAATTGAAATTGTCGGTTTTGTGCATGGTAACGCTCCAGCTGTAAGTTCAGCTCCGCAGTTTGATAAAGAAAAGAACCTAAATAGTTTTATGCCCGTTTCTGATAAAAGCTATGTTGAATACGGATATGGGTCTTTGGTAAACCTCTATTTCACGTTAGAAAATACCACTAATCAGCAGATTTTGGTAACCATCCCAAAAGGAACAATTTGCCATGAGGCAGATCATGATCCTCAAAGCCAGCATGGGCTTTTGGTCAAAACGGTTGAAATTCCTGTTCCCGCAAATGGAACGGTTGATATTCATTTAAAGCTATTTTGTGTGAATGCACACCATGGAATTGCAATAGCTGATGATCCATACAAAATTGGCGTTATTACGGTTAATCCAGACCTTCTTACTGTTTGCAATATCCTTAATGCGAAATCAACAATCGATTCAGGTGATTATGGTACCATTCAGTCAATTATTTGGAAAATTACCGACAATGGAGGATTTTCACAGGCTGATATTGACTTATTGAACGCCATGTAATATTAAAATACTTCTGTTTATCCCGGTGGCTTTGCTCCCGGGATTTTTTATGCCCTTGGATGTGATATATCTCGTTATATATTAACAGGCAGACTTATGTTGATAAAGCAATTTGATTTTTTGTATGCTTGAGAATTAGTGTAAAATTCAATGTGATGAAACATGTTGCACCTTCTGCAATTTAGAATAACGTGTTGAGATTGAACAAAAGTAGATTGAATCATTTAGCAAAAAAAAGCCGGACAATGTCGGCTTTTCATATAGAGTAAAGAGGGAGAATAACTATTCAACAACCAGTCTGAATACAGATTTGGTATTGTTTCCTTCCACATTTAGGAAATATACGCCAGCGCTTAGCATACTGATATTTAAGCTAATATCGTCGTTTGCAATAATATCGCTAACGAGGCGTCCATCTGCACTTAGAATGTAAATTCTGTATTCATCATTTATTCCTTCAATGAATACATTATTATGTGCAGGGTTTGGGTATACAGATAGTGGCATATCTCCAATTGCCGCAACTTCAGTACAAACTATGTATGTGATTGAGATATTGTCTGTTCCGGAACACCCGTTTGCATCGGTTACCGTCACTGAATAGCTTTGAGATCCGGCAGATGCAGATGAGATTGATAGTGTGTTTGTGGTAGAAGTACCTCCGGTCCATGCATAATTTGAATACCCACTTCCGGCATCCAATGTGTATGTGGTATTGGTGCAGAAAATACTGTCGTTTGCAACGATTGTTGGCTGAGGAGCAGTATTAACGGTTATACTTGAATACGTTGTATCCTTGTCACCACATGCATTTTCAACAATGAGCATTATATTTTGTGTTCCGGCAGAAAAATCTACAGTTTCAGAAACAGAAGTAGATGTTGCAGGTGTTCCGTTTTGGAATGCCCATGAATAAGTGTCGGCATATGAGGATGTACTTGCGTCAAAAGTAATAGGTACATTATCACAAAGCTGCGACATTGGACTGTATGTAATAGCAGCAACTGCAGCATCATAAACGTAAATTTCAACACTTAATGTATCTGCGCAAGCTCCATTTGACCCAATAACTGTATAGGTTTCTGTGCCAGATAAAGTGGCCACAGGGTTTTGAATACTTGTTCCGCTTAAACCTGTTGATGGAGACCAGTTATAATTGGTCGCTCCTGTAGCAAGTAATTGTGATGTGCCCGGGGCACAAAGGGTGTCAGGACTTGCACTTATTGATAAAGCGGGTGTTGCGGTAACATTTATAATACTAGTTGTAGAGTCTTTAGCACCACAGCCATTTTCAACTACCAATTTTAAAGTATGCGAACCTGCAGAAAATGATGCAGAAGGATTTACTCCGTTAGCTGTTGCAGGACTTCCTCCCGGGAATGTCCAGTAAAATGTACTTGTGTTAATTGAAGCGTTTGCATCAAAACTAATTATACTACCGCTGCATAAATTGCTTGAAGGAGTATAGATGAAACTTGCTGTTGGCGATTGTTCTACATATATGGTAATTGATGCATCATTTGAACATCCACCACTTGTTCCAACAACAGTATATGTAGTGGTTGAACTTGGCGTTGCAACAGGGTTTGCAATTGTTGAACTGCTTAATCCCGTAGTTGGAGTCCATACATAAGAACTTGCACCACTGGCTAAAAGATTTGCAGAACCAGAGCCACAAATAGTATCAACATTAGTACTTGCAGAGACACTTGGAATGGCATTTACCACAACATCCATTGAATCTACATCCCAGTGTCCACAAGTATTGTACGCAACGAGATATTGAGTATGTGTTCCG
>JAFGWG010000119.1 GCA_016937255.1 Bacteroidales bacterium | reverse complement strand
TTACTGTAATTTCAAAGATATTTCTACTCGAATTATTAACCAAAATGTTTTAATAAAAAAAGAGGCTATCCCTTTTGAGACAGCCTCCTTTTTTTTAGTATTATCTGACAATGATGAGCTTGCCTTCTTCCGAAACATCGTTGTTGTTTATTCGCCAGATATAAACACCGGCTGCTAAACTGTGAGTCTCTATTTCAAATGCATTCTTGCCACTGCTTATATATACTTCTTTGGCTTGAACAAGTTTGCCTTCTGGAGTTCTGATGCTGATTATAGCATTTCCATTAAAGACAGTGTTGAATTCAAGAACAGTGTAGTCTTTAGCAGGGTTAGGATTCAATTGAATGTTATGAAGAGCATTAGCTTCATCAATACCAACATTGGTTGAAAGATTGATACAAGTAGTATCGTTGGAATAAATCAGGTCAGTAGCTAGATCGGTATATGCACACATGTCAAAATTACTAATTGTTAGAGGAGTGTAAGATGACGGTAGTGTATAATCTACTGAATCACCGGCTAGCAATGTACCGGACCATGTAGCTGTAATTGGAGGCTGACCAGTGGTCACCGTAACAACAACAGGAATACTGGTAAGAGTATTTAATCCAAAGTTCTGTATTCTCAAAGTAATTGTTTCAGGAGAACCTGGAGTTAGCATACCTGAAGGAGCTAGAATTGAGGTGACTCCACAATCGTAGTCAGGAGTAGGAACAAAGATTTCAAAGTTGTCAATTGCCCATCCTTCACCATTGATTCCGCTGAAGTCGCTATAGAATACAAAACGAAATTGTACAGGGAATGGTGTATTGTTGAATGCGGAAAGATCAATTGTTGAGTATTCCCAACCAGATGAAGTTCCGTTCCAACCAATGTAGCTTCCAACAGTAGATGCATACCAGTTTGTACCATTTGGATCGTTAAGAATACCAAGACTGTTCCATGAAATTCCGTTGTTATTGGAGTATTCTATATAAGCAATATCACCAGCTTCAATATCATATTGATGGTAGAACCTCAGTTCAGCATTGTAAATGCCTATGAAATTGAATTTTGGTGAATACAGCGCGTTGTTCATGTTGAAATCATAAGCACCATCGAGATTGGTTACCCATGCAGTTGTAGGGCTGTAGGCAGTATTAATAACTGTTCCGGCCGGGGCACCAAATTCCCATCCTCCGGTTACTGAGTTGGCTCCAAAGTAATCGTTACTTTCGAAGTTGTCTAAGTATTCGGCCAAAAGGGTTGGAATTCCTTTATACAATGTACAGGATGTGTCGTTGCTGTTATCACCGTCACTGCCTAGAGCAACCCATGCGCAAATAGCATTTGGACCTGTATTTGGAGTAAACAATGTAACGAATTCAACTGTGTCGATACCACCTGAGACAAGTGTGCCCGAGTAATTCTCTGTAGTCTGGGTTATACCGTCAATAGAATAACTGTAGGTAAATCCACTGGCATTGTTTGCACCATAGTTGGTTATTATAATCTCAACAGTATCCTGGTCAGTGGTAAATCCAAAGTCATTGCTTGGTTTAACAAAACCGGTAAGAGCAAGATCATTTAGCAAGCCGTCAAATTCATCGGCACCAATATCAGGAGTAGTTGCATTCCTTACATCACCATCAATGTCAGTAGTAATTCCGGCAAACGGAGTCGCTTTACCGTCGAGAGTACCTAAGAAAATGTGGAGGTCTTCGTTTGAAACAAAGAGAGGATTAACACTATACGAGTTGGCATCGCCGGATGAGGCACTTTGCCATGCAGCAAGGTCAGCTTGATTTCCACCATAGTAACCGAGAACAGAGCCACTACTATAGAGATTGTTGTAGTCTGATGTAGTCACCGCTGTTGTGGAACTGAAGTATACTGCAATAGCACCTTGAGTACAGGCAACATTATTGTTTTGGAAAGTGATATTGGTTCCTCCGGTAATATAAAATGCCCTTGATGAAGTATAGGTGTCGTACATGTGAATACTATTAAACACAAAGTCAACATCATCACAACCGCTCATATATGCCGCGTATGAAGTGTTTGAAGGACCTTGACCTTCGAAAGAAATGAAGTTGTTGGCAACTAAACCACGAGAAACTGCAAGACCATCTGAATAATACATATACAATCCGTAACCACTTTCGTCATCAGCCATTACAATATTATTGCCTGTAACTGTGAAACCGTCCTGAATATAATACAGGCGCAGACCATAAATGGTTGAGTACGTATTGGTATCGGTATAGATGTAATTGTCGGTAAATACAGGGTTGTTTAAGTAGTAAGTATAGATTCCATATGAAGCGAAATCCATTACATTGTTGTTGCTAACCACCAAGCCCGGCTGATATGTACTGCTGTTACCATAGAGGTACATTCCATAAGAACCATCATAAATCGTATTGTTGATGATAACCAGGTTGGAGTCAACACCGGTTGCATCGTAAATACCGCAAATAGTAGTAAGGGACGTAGAAACATCTGGAAGTAGAATAGTATTTCCATCAAGAGTGATATTGTGTGCTGCTTCGAGATAGAAACCACGTACAAGAGCTAAAGAATCACCATCAAGAGTAGTGTTTTCCCAGCTTACATACTTAGCACCGTCAAATTCAACGATACCTGTGTTCGAACCTGTACTTGCAGGCTTGATAACTACATCTGCTGCATTACCGGTTTGTGAGCGGAATGTAACTGTGTTTGTCGAATTCATTCCGGTTACATAAGGAATACTTACTGATTCTGGATAAGTGCCTGTTTCTATTTCAAACACCACAACACTGTCGATATTGCAATACTCCATGTACATTACAGCATCGTTAATGGTTGAGAAGTCTCCGGTTGAACCAATGGTATAAGTTCCAGCCATAGGACCGTCACAAACAACTACCTGATACTCTGCAGTATCATTGTAATTATTAAGATCCGAAACTCCATTTGGCATTTCAGTCCATGCTTTCAGGTTGAAAATACCCCAAGTAAAGTTAGGACTACCAAGAAGTACAGAGTCAACTGTAGTTCCTGTTGGCAATACACCGGTCCATGGAACGGAGGTTTGAGGAGTACCGTTAATAGACCATGCAATGTCAACATTTGTGAGATCACCAGTTGAGTAGTTTCCAAGAGTTACGCTTACATCGTGAACACCCGGAGCCGGAGTCATTATAGGTTCATCAAACTGAATAATTCCTGCATCGGCAGCAAGTAATACATACTCATCGGCACCAATGGTCGGCGGAGTATTTCTGGCATCACCGTCAAAGTCGGTAGTAATTCCAACTATATCAGTTCCCTGTCCATTAAGGAAATACTGTCCGGTGTGTAAGTCTGTTGATGAATAATAAATGGGGTCAATGCTAATTGAAGCAGCATCTTTGAGGCTGGCACCCTGCAATGCGGCAAGGTCAGCACGGTCACCATTCCAGTATGCGAGCGCTGAACCGGTTGCATATAAATTGTTGTAATCTGTTACGCTAATCGCTCCGGGAGAGTTTATGTAGTACGCATAACCACCTGCCGTATTGGCAAAACTGTTGTTTGCAATATTTACATTGCCGGTTCCTCCGGTTTGATATAAAGCACGTCCCGCAGTAGTTGAACCTGTGGCAATGCTTATCGAGTTGAAATACACGTTGAGATAGCTGGAACCGCTTAAGTAAATACCATAAGCTGTTCCGGTATTTGAACCCGTAGTGCTAATGAAATTGTTTGCAATTAGGTTTGGAATAATAGTCGAGGTATTGTTGTTGTACGCATAAATACCATACGTTGTTCCGGTACCCGAAGCCATAATATTATTCTCGGTAATCTCTGTACCGTTGTGGCTGTAGTAGGAGTAAATATGATAATTGATTCCTGAAGCCGTTCCATTGGACATGATATTGCCTTTAATGGTCAGACTGTCATTGTAATATGCATAGATACCATAATAATAGTACCCGTCAATGGTATTGTTCAGGAATTTATTTCCACCTTTCATGTTGGTAGTCGAACCATAGAAATATACACCGTAGTATCCGTTAAGAATCTGGTTATTGGAAAACACGTTGCCATTATCCACTCCACCACTGTAGCAATAAACAGCAGTCGCATTTGAACTTGTACTAGGAACACTTTCAATAATATTATTGTCAAAAGTGTTGAAGTTACAACCATTGTTCATGGAAACAACTCGACCATATGTGCTGGCGGTGGTTGATTTAAGGGTCATATTTTCAAAGGTTACATAGTCTGTTCCGTTGAATTGTACAACGAAGTTATCAGTAGTACCTGTTGCGGCATATTGAAGCGTTACATCAGTATTAATTCCGGTTTCAGATCCAAATGTTAAAGTATTCATGGCTGATATTCCGGGTATGGTATCCAGAGTAATCTGTTCGTCATATATACCTGTTGCTGCAAGAATAGTTACCGGACCGTCAATGCCCCAGTCGTTCAGTGCAACAGCAGCTTCGTTAAAGGTATTGAAGTCTGGAGTAGCCGTAAGGATATAATATGTACCGTTGAATGGGTCATGTGCATCAATTGCTGTACTGCTGGTATCGTTATTATTTGTCGGGTCGATGGTAGCATTCGGGTTTTGAGACCAAACAACCACATCGTTAAGACCGGGATATGGTGTGTAAACGAAATCGTAGGTTCCGATTACAATGGTATCTGACTCGCCGGTAAGCAATGAACCTGCCCAGTTATAGTTGGTTTGTGCCATTCCGTTCACAGTCCATGCAATATCGCAAGAAGTAAGCGTGTTAGTTCCAAAGTTGGTCAGTACAGCTTCTACGTTTTCAATACCCAGTGGAATCGGGCCAATCGGGGCGGTAATATCGGTAATTCCTGCATCAACTGCCGGTGCACCTGTAACTACTGCATATACAGTGTCACGTGCGCTGGCACAACCCGTACCTGCTCCGTAAATTACAGATCCGTTGAACTGACGACCTGCATTTACGCTTGTGAATAATCCGCAAAGACCGGCACCAACAGAAATCTCGATATCAGAATTAGCTGCTGTTGCTGTACTGGTAGTATAATTAATATCCACATTAATGTAGATACCATACGTTTGACCTGCAGGGATTGTAAAGTCAGTTACATCAAGATAAGATGGATTGTCTGTTCCGGCACCGATAGCTGAGAATGTTCCAAGTAATGTCCATGCACCGGCAGTGGTTTCACTTCCAAGATAAGTGCCTGACTTGTAATATACATCAACAGGAGTTGGAACGACTGCATCAATATTGATCTCAAAAGCATCAATTGTTATGCCCCCGGCAAGTGTGGTAATGTCAAACATACTTCCACCACTACAACCATTGCCACCGGCAAACGTGGTAGTTAAGGTGTCACCACCTGAACCATCAGAAGTTTCGATGTAATAGGTTTGATTGCCATATAGAATTGGAGTAGTATACGTTAAACCAGTATCCAGAATATTACCTCCAACAGGTTGATCGTACCATGTAACCGGATATGCAGAGGTTGCTCCAACAGTTGCACTTGAACCATAAGGAACAGTATCGTGAATGGCAACAGGCATAGGAGGAGTAAAACTCATGGTATAAGATCCACTCATCGTGTCATTCACAGTATATGTGTCTACAGCAACATTACCATAACAAGTTAAAGTAAATGTAGTGTCACCTGATAAAAGAGGCAATGCAATTGGTGTAATAAATGTGTGAGTTGTAGAATCACCAGGCAGGATTACATAACTTACGTTTTCAGTAACCGGAGCCGTTGCATTTACCTGATACGATACGTCGAAAGGATTGTTGATAGTATCTGCTCCTGCATTGGTAATTTTAATTTGAACATATTCCGTACCATCTGTACATCCTTCAATAGGTGTTAGAATTTCAGTGAGTTCAAAGTCGGCAGGCGGAGGTAGTACAACTGCGGTAACCGGTATGCGGTTGCTACTACAACCTGATTTTTCAATAGTTACTTCATCGATAAACCATCCGGTAGATACACCACTAGCATCAGTTGAAAACACAAATGCAAACTCAATAGTGCTGCCTCCATTTAACGCAACAGGACCACTTGAAGTTCTGTAAGTCGATCCAGAACCTGAGAATACACCAACTGATGGACCTGAAACACAAGATGCAAGAATCGGGTCAGTAGATAAATTGTCCGTTGCATTATATGTGTTAGTGGTTGGTGTAAAATGAGCCCATGCTCCGCCGTCTATTCTGTACGCTACGTATCCGTTATCCCAGTTAAGCTCTGTGTCATATTTATGACGGAAGCTGAAATTGATAGTATCGCCAAACACAGGAAGAACAGGAGAACTTAGAACTGAACTTGAATTAGTGGCAGGATTAATCATAAATGCAGTACCATTTCCACCATCTGAATCCCAATCCCAAATATAGGTTGTATATGAACATGGTGTTGATGGAGTCCATCCTTGAAGGTCAGTATCAAATGTATAGTTATAGGTAATACCGGTTGAACTCTCTACAAAATAGGTTGTAGTATCTGTTAATAATGGAGTGTTGTAAGTATTACCCTGATAAAAAGGAACGAGTGTTGTATTGTCAACAAACCAGTAAACTGAATCAGAAGCAATAGCAAGTAGAGTGGCTGAGGTGCCATAAGGAATAGTGTCATTGGTTACAACAGGATCAAGAGGAGTATGTCCTGAGATTACTGTCGTATAGGCAGTGTCATTGCTGTTTATCGGATCACTAAGCAGATCAACCCATCCAATTAAGTTGAATGTGCTGTCTGTTGTTGTAACACTCATGTCTAATGTAGCTGTGAATGTATAATCCAGTGTGTCGCCGGGTAATATTGCAGTGGCTATTGCTTCTGTAATAACTGAGCCTCCATTTACCTGATATGAAGCATTAAAACTGCCATTAATGGTGGCTGCACCCAGGTTTACAATTTGCAGGGTTACAGGCTCGGCACTGCTTAATCCGCAACCGCCTAAAGGAGATAGAATTTGTGTTAATGCAGCATTAAATGCAATAACATCATATTCGTCGGCTCCCATATCGGGGTTCACTGCATCGCGAAGATCTCCGTCAATGTCAGTACTTACTTCTGCCAGAGGCGTACCTAAGTTATTTACTGCGGTAGAGAAAGTGTGAAGATCATAAGCACTAGTATAAAAAGGCTCAGCGCTGATTGAATTAAAGTCTTTACTTGTTGCACTTTTCCAGGTAGCAATATCGGTTATAGCTGAACTAAAATATCCAATATTAGATCCAGTGCTGTAGTAGTCATTGAAGTCAGAGTTTCCATATGCGGCAGTTGTACTGATATAAACAGCATACCCGCCACCTGCATTCACAACAATATTGTTTACGAAATCACTGTTGGCTCCACCTAAAAGGTAAATACCTCTTGCATTGGTAGAAGAGGAAAGTACATTAACTGAGTTGTTATAATGCTTCTGATAATTACAGTAATAAGGGTAATATGCATAAATAGATGCAGAAGCATTGTCAGAATTGACAGAAACCATGTTATTGCTGATCAAACCATATTGACCGCTTGTAGCATCACAATAATATGGGTATAATCCATAAACGGTGCTGGAACCATTAATATTAATGATATTTGCCTCTACTACCATTGCACTGTCGCAATAGCGTGGACTGATACCATAAATGGTAGAGGCTGTATTAGTACTGTTAAGCTGTGTAACGGTATTGCCTCTGATAATGATATCGTCCTGATAATATGGATAAATTCCATAAGACTGGAAATCTGAAATTATATTATTCTCAATAACAGTTCCTTCTTCAAGGCTTGTTGTTCCGGAACCGTACCAATAAATGGCATAAGTTCCACCATTAATAAAATTATTGCTGAGGGTGTTTCCGTTATCAAGACCAGTGGTGTTGTTTACAACAGTATAGTTAGTACTGGTTGATGGAGTAGCAGGATAATTACCATTTAGAATACAGCTATCAATAGTATTATAGTCTGCACCGCTTTTCAAATCAATAACCCTTGAGTATGATGAACCCGTATTGGTAAGGGTTAGATTTTGTAAAGTTGTGTAATCAACGCCATTAAATTGAAATACGTAGTTATCGCCTGTACCTGTAGATGAAACAGAAATAATAACATCGGCAGGATTACCGGTTTCAGATTGGAATGTAATGGTGTTTACAGCAGATACACCTGCAATTGCAGGCAATGAAATCTGCTCATTGTAAGTGTCGGTTTGAATATTGAATACAATCGGTCCGCAAACGCCTTTGAGCATCAGATCGTTAACTGCATCATTAAAGGTTAAGTAGTCGCCTGTTGCACCAATTGTTTTTGTGCCTGATAATGCAGTCTGGAAAGGTGTAATTACCAGTGTGTCATTTAATGCATTCTGGTCATTCACTCCGTTAACAGAGTCTGCAATAAACTCAAGCGTATAAACTGTTCCATCCATAAAGGTATAGGTACCGATAGTAACCACGGTATCCTGGCTTATACCAAGAGTTCCGCCAAAATAGAAAGGAGTTTGAGGTGTACCGTTAATCGACCAATTTATTTTTGCACTGTTTACAGCAAGTAAACCTACATTGCTGAATCTGATATCTATGTTTTCCAATGAACCGTTACATGCAGTAATGGGGGCTTCCAGACCAACGATTGCAATATCGTTGTTCATCAACTCATATTCATCTGCGCCAATATCGGGGTTTGTACCATCTCGTAAGTCGCCATCAATATCGGTGGTAATGCCCGCAATAGGGTTGGCTGCACCGTCCATGGTTAATGAGGCACTATGCAAATCAGTACCCGATAAATATGCGGGGTTATCTGAAATAGAGTGTGCATCCTTTCCGCTGGCTGTCTGAAGTGTAGCCAGATCTATTCGGTTTGCGCTGAAATAGGCAAGATTAGTTCCATTGGTAAAGTAATTATTATAATCTGATGTACCTATTGAAGTAGTGGAGCTGAAATATGCAGCATATCCTGCTCCGGTATTGGCCATACTATTGTTTTGCAATGTGTTGTTGGTTCCTCCGGTTACATAGAAACTTCTTGAAGAAGTATAACTATCCTGCATAAGCATGCTGTTGTAAACAATATCAGTGTAATTATTGGTACTTTGATAAATACCGTAAGAAATTGTTGTAGTATTTTCACCTAAAACAGAAATGAAATTGTTGGCAACCAAACCTCTGTTGGTAGTTGTTCCGTCATTATAATATAGGTACAATCCATAGGATAATTCAGGACAAATCATCTGAATATTATTGGCTGCAATTATAGCAGAGTTATCGGAGTAACCGGCATACATACCATATACCGATGTATTTACATTGATATCATCGGAGATAACTGTATTGTAAGTAAGTTCAGGAGCATCCATATAATATACACGAATACCATAGGATGAAAAATCCTGAACCAGATTGCTGTCAATTACAGTTCCTGACTGCAGTGTGGTGGTTCCGCTACCATAAATATATATACCATAAGAACCTTCATTAATGGTGTTTTTCTTTATGGTAATACCAGAGTTTTGTCCGGTATTATCATAAATACCCGTTACGTTGGTTGTATTGGTACTTACATCAGGAAGATTGATAATGTTTCTTTCAATGGTAATGGTGTCGGCACCGGTAGTGATATAGAAACCTCTTGCGTTGGTCTGACCGGATAATTCAATGGTCATATCTTCCCAGTACACATTACTGATATTTTCAAATTTAACTGCAGCATAGTCAGATGGCAAAGTTGTCGGTTGAATAATGACGTCTGCAGCATTTCCGCTTGCTGATCGGAAAGTGATGGTGTTGGTTGCTGAAGCCCCGGTGACGTTACCTAAAACAATGGTTTCATCGTAGGTGTCTGCAGCTACATTAAACACTACAGGAGCAGTAATGCCACAAGTTCCAAGCATCAATGCAGCATCTGAAAAGCTTGGGAAATCTCCTGTTGCTGCATCAATGGAATAAGTACCGGCAAGTCCACCGCCACAAACGACAAGCGCTGCTTCAATGGTATCATTAACAGTATTCTGATCAGCAAATCCATTTGGAACTGAAGTCCAAAATTTCATGGAATAGAACCCTGTAGTATAATTATATGTGCCTACAGTTATTTCTGCACTTGTATCCAGTGAGAAAATACTGCCTGTCCAGTTGAATGGGGTTTGAGGTACACCGTCAACAGACCAGTTTATGGTTGCTGAAGTAAGTACATCATAACCAAAGTTCATGATTTTTACTTTGACATCCTGTGTTCCTGTGGGGGCAGGAGTGACAGGCTCTGTCATTTCAATAACTCCGGCGTCGTATTGTTCTAAATTGTAAATTTTTATATCGTCAATGGCCATATCGCCAGCTGTACTGCTACCTTTAACGGCTCTGAACCGAATTTGAGTAATGCTCCTATATGGTGATAAATCGGCGATAATATTAAGATATGGATCGGTTTGAGTAGTCTGTTGCTGCCCAATAAATGCTGGCACAATATCTAGAACCCAGTCGTTTCCGTACCAAATATCTACGTGAAGCTCACCCATGGTACTACCATACATGTGATAGTAAAATGAAAGGGTTGGGTTTGATAAGGCGTTAATATCTATGCATGGACTGTATACATAAGCAGTGTCACCAGAGCTGCCACTTGTTGCTTCAGTAAAAAGATAAATCCCGTTACTGTTTCCTAATGTATGGTCAACAAGTGGTCCTGTAGTAGTATAAGTGGGTGTTCCACCTTTATCAACTTGCCAGCTGAAACCAGAAGTAGGACTACCTGACCAACCATTCGCCATGGTTCCGGGTACTCCAGTAGTGAAAGATTCCATATCTTCTATCAAAGGGAATACGGTAACCGGTGTTACACAGCCGGGAGGAGGAGGAGAATCTTTTAAGATAAACTGAATGTTTCCTGCAACCGGTTCTCGGGCAGAATTATTGGTCATTGCCTGATCAGTTACATATATATAATAACGTACTGTGTCGTATAGGATTTGAGCCGGAATAATAGCCTGATATGTATTTCCGGTGGTATTTATCATGGTGAGGGTATCGGGTGTTCCACTGTTTACAGTATAAACAAGAATGCTTGTATCGATACCACTGGCATCGGTAATATCTGCTTTCACTGTAAATGGTCCTAAATTATAAACTGTATCTACAGGGTAAGGGGCGATAAGCGAAATAACAGGAGGAATGGTTTCATCAACCGACATGGTTACTTCTACATCATCTATTAACCAACCGTAATTTTGGTTTGGTCCGTTATTGTTACCATCGGATAAGGCAAATCTTAGCATCACATTGGCCTGGTTGCCAACTAGTGCACTAATATTAAACGACTCGTGTTTCCACCAAGTATTGGTAGGTACTGCACTAGCTGTACCGGCTTGCCAATCACCTGAATAACTTTGTGAGGTAAATTTGTTGCTGACAAACGACCCTGAACCTGTGTATTCGGTAGTGGTTAGGTCGAACCAGTTGGTACCGCCATCAATACTATATTGAATTTTACCGGCATCGAAGAATTCAATTTTACAAATATGATCGAATTCTAAAATGACCTGATAGTTTCCGGTAGTATTGAAACTATTGGTTGTTGTTAGGTAGCTGGTGCCTGAAAATCCCACTAAAGCTGTATCGGAATAAGATCCTCCAGCAGATAATGCTGTTGATCTGGCCCAGTTTGTTGATCCGCTACTAGTCATTTCTAATGGTAGTGTTTCAAAATCTTCTGAAAAAACTACGGTCTGAGCTTGAGAACTCAAGATGCCAAAGAAAATGGCAATCGCAAAAAGTAATGTTTTAAACCCCATGATTATTGATTTTAATAATTACCCCAAATTTACGTATAAAATGACCTGTATTTACATGGCTTAAAAACTGTTTTGTCGAAATGAGTGGATAAAGGGCTTAATGATTGCTTAACCAATTTTGTAACAACTTGATCGATAATATTATACGTGATGAGGGGAATCGGTTTTATTGGTATATGATAAAAAACAGGTGGTCTAAAATTAGCCCTCTTTTGCAAAAAGAAATTGTCTTTTGGTCTGAAAAGGGAAAAAATTGCAAAAATTTATGTCTTTTATAAATAATAATCGCATATTTCTGCGTTTAAGATTAAACAAAAAGATACTTTTGTAATCACATTAATGTGTAATTATTGTATTTTTACCATGTGAGAGTGAAAAAATGGATATGATGAGATCAATTTTAACCCTGATATTAATTTCTTGTTTGCTTCCGGTTTTTTCCATGAATGTGAAATCTCTGGAGATCAGCTATGAAAATGTTTCAGGGTTGACTTATAGGGCAAACGCCGTTTTTTATCTTTATGATCCCAGTCCGATTGATACATCTGTAGTTATGAATTGGGGTGATAATACTTTTTCATACATGTTAAAAACTGGAGAAGAAGATTTGCCCGGAGAATTAAAGAAAATTACTTATTCAGGAACGCACACTTTTTCCGGACCATCAACTTTTAATATCTCCCTTTCCTATAGTGTTAGGAGTACCAATGTTAATAATATTCCGTTTTCATTAATTACCGATATTTATGTAGATGCAACAATAGTTGCAAATCCATTCCTTGGTAGTATTCATTCTCCGGTTTTTGTAGAACCGCCTCAGCTCAATGTTTGTAATTCACAGCCTGCTACTTTAAATTTGGTTGCAATTGATCCTGATGGCGATGAGTTACGATATTCTATTATCAATTGTCGGGGAGATGCCGGTATGCCAATTACCGGGTTTTCCAATCCTTCTGCAACATCTGGTTTTAGCATTGATCAGAATACTGGTATTTTAAGTTGGGACTCTCCCTCACAGAAAGGTTTTTATAATTTCGCCGTTCTGGTGGAGAAGTTTAGAAACGGCATATTTGTGGGCAATGTTATGCGCGATATATTAGTAAATGTTATCGATTGTAATCCCGATAGTGCCACTTTATATGTTCCTGATGATACCTGCGTTATTGCCGGAAACTTATTTGAAGATACCATATATGCAACTTATAATGGAATAGATACCATTGCTTTAACAGGTTATGGAGAGCCATTACTTCTTAATCCTCCAGCGACTTTTAATCAACCGGTTAGAGATAGAGACAGTGTTGCTTCTGTTTTTTCGTGGAATGTGTCTTGCGAGCATGTAAGACCTGCTCCTTATACCATGTTTTTTTCTGCCTCGCTTGAAGATAGTCTTAGTAATTGTGCTTGTACTTATACGTTTAATAATCAATCATTGAGCACGTTCTATGCTTCTGGCCCGGTGAGTTTTACTAATCCTTGTTTTAATGGGTGGGATAATTCATTTTATCTTTGGTTTGGTGCAGATTCTGCGGCTCCTCGTTTTGTTTCTACACCAGCCATGGATGTTAGCGCAGGGAATTATATGATTGTTTTTGATATGATCATGGCTGAGCATACTGGAAATCCTGGAACAGATTGCGAAGGACCCGATGAGCCCGATGAGGGTATTTATCTACAATATAGTCTTAATGGTTTAGCAGGTCCTTGGAATAATATGGCTTACTGGGATCCAAGTCTGTCGCCAAATGAAGGTGGTCATGTAGAGAATTTGATTCGTTGGAATAATTATTCAATTGTAGTTCCAGATGCAGCTTACTCAACAGCTACCCGTTTTCGTTGGATACAGTTTGATGCAACAGGTACTTTTTACGATCATTGGGGGCTAGACAATATTTTGGTGTATAAAATTTCAGATAATTTACCTAGCAACGACGAGTTGAATATCAGTGTTATTGCACCTGCTCCGCAGAATCTTACCGCCAATGCTATTACAAATACTATTCAGCTGGAATGGGATAAAGAAACTTGTACCAATGCTTCGGGATATCATATTTATAGGAAGTCTTCTTTTTATGGATATGTTCCGGGATACTGCGAAACAGGAGTGCCTGCTTATACAGGATATAGCTTAATTGCATCTACAAATTCTATCAGTGATACTACTTTTCTGGATGACAATAATGGAATGGGTTTGCCTGCCGGAAATGAATACTGTTATATGATTACTGCATGGTTTGAAAATGGTGCAGAAAGTCAGGCGAGTAACGAAGCTTGTGCTCAATTGCCTGATGATGTTCCATTAATTACAAACGTTAGTGTAAATAATACGGATGCTGTAAATGGAAGTATGTATATCGCATGGTCAAAGCCCGATGATTTTGATACACTTGCGTTTGCAGGACCATATCGCTATGATATTTACCGCGCCGATAATTTTAGTGGTGCTGTGTATGCATTTATAGGTTCCACACCAAGTATTAACGATACTACGTTTACAGATACTTTGTTTAATACTTTAGCCATGCCCTATCATTATAGGGTCGATTTGATGTATGCTGCAGGAAGTTCCACTTATCAAACAGGAGGACAGTCTTATCCTGCATCTTCAGTTTACCTCAATATTTATCCTTTCGATCAAAGTCTTTTACTCGATTGGAACTTTAATGTGCCATGGACGAATGATAGTTTTGTGGTGTATCGATATAATCCTGTAAGTTTTGTTTTTGATTCAATTGCAATTACCGCAGAACAGCAATTTCTTGATACAGGCCTTATTAATGGTTCACAATACTGTTACAAAATAAAATCTGTTGGTGCGTATTCGTTGTCTGGATTTATTAATCCCATAATCAATTACTCGCAAATTGCCTGTATGGAACCTTCCGATCTGGAGCCTCCATGTGCTACTGAACTTGAAGTGGAAAGTAATTGCGATGATATTTCAAATCTTCTAACTTGGCTTAATCCTGAATCTATTTGCGGTAGCGACGACGTAGGTTTGTATGAGATTTATTATTCATTGATGCCTGGGGAGGAAATGATTTTAATAGCTACTGTAAGCCCCTCTGGCGACACAAGTTATTTACATAATAATATTTCTTCTGTTGCCGGTTGTTATGCTGTGATTGCTGTGGATACCAATAATAATAGTAGCCTAATGTCTAATGTAGTATGTGTAGATATTGATTTGTGTGATCTCTACCAACTTCCCAATGTATTTACACCCAACGGTGATGGTCATAATGATTATTTTATGCCTTTCCCATATGATTTTGTGGAGGAAATAGATATTCAGATTTTTAATAGATGGGGAAATGTTGTTTTTCAAACTACTGATCCTGATATTATGTGGGATGGCAAGGATATGCATAGTGGAAACGATTGTTCTGAGGGAGTATATTTCTATCTCTGCGATGTATATGAGTTAACCCTAAGTGGACTTCATAAACGCACCTTGACGGGTACTGTGCACCTGTACCGAAATTAATTTTCCAATTTCGATAAAATATTATATTTCTTTGTTATATTTGGCATCTATTAATATAAAAATAATGTCTCATGGAAGTATTATGCAAGAAAAAAGTTGATATCAATGAAGGTATCAAAACAGTAACGGTTAGTAAATCTGCCATGGTATTTTTTAAGGATGTGTTTTTTGCCATCCCATTTTCTCAAACCAATATTTTGGGTGGGGAAGCAAAATTTAATGGCAAAGAGATTTTTACTCATGTTTTGAAACTTCTTGATGAAGATAAAGCCGCTGAATTATACGATTATTTGCTGGAGACTATTCCCGAAGAGCATACGTATTATGTAAATATGCTTGATATCCTAAAAGTTAAAGTAGGATGGTGGGCATTTGGTGGAATGTATTTTAGAAAACAAGGCGCCAAAGGGGAGAGAAAAACGGCCAATGTTCAGCCAAAATCTTTCAGGGCTAAGCTAAAGGAATTCTATAATTTGCAGTCATAATCTTTTTTAGAATTTCGAAAATTTTGCGTCATGGAAATTATTCTAAAGAAGGATGTACTCGTGACATTAGTTGACGGGCCTTTGCTTGCCGATGGAGCCGTTAAAATGATTAAATCTGCAGTTTTTTTCTTTAAGGATGTCTTTTTTGTCATTCCTTTCCGCTCTACCGATATGGGAGGAAAAGATACCTATTACAATGGTAATGAGGTTTTTGCAGAGGCTGAGCCAATGTATAATGAGGGTAAATATGCCGAGTTATACGATTTTCTTTTAGAAAGTATTACCGAAGATCTTACTTTTTATGTGGCTATGCTTCCGCTTTTTAGAATTAAAGTGAGCTGGGGACCTTTTGGTGCGTTCCAATTTAAAAAAGGGAGTGCTACAGGTATTAAAAATCAGATAAGCATTAAGAAAAAAGCAGAGCGTCAAGAATTGAAAGACTTCTATGGCATTTGATACTCCTGTTGCAAGATTCTTTTTACTTTACTCTATTCATACCACCTGAACGTGAAAAATCATATATTCTAATATCATTTATGGTGTAATCTTGAGCTGTAAATGATTTAGCTATTTCACTTTGAAAACACAATAGGAAAGAGGTCTTTCATTTCTTTTATATAATGAAATTGCAGGCCTTTGATGTATCTTTCTTCAATGTCATTAATGTCTTTTCTGTTGCTTTCCGATAATATAATTTCTTTTATTCCTGCACGATTGGCAGCAAGAATTTTTTCTTTAATGCCTCCTACAGGTAAAACGCTTCCGCGCAGGGTAATTTCACCAGTCATGGCCAAATCGCCACGAACAGTTTTTCCACAAAAAATTGAGCTTAATGCTGTGAAAATGGTGATTCCTGCCGAGGGTCCATCTTTTGGGGTTGCTCCTTCAGGTACGTGAATGTGAACGTTATTTTGTTCAAAACGAGCGGGAGAAATATTGAGGATAGAGGCATGAGACTTTAAGTACTCAAAGGCCAAGGTGGCCGACTCTTTCATTACTTCGCCGAGGTTGCCCGTCATAGTGAGCATCCCTTTTCCCTTACTTAATGATGCTTCGATAAAGAGCAATTCTCCTCCATAGGCTGTCCAAGCTAATCCGGTAACAATACCAATTTCAGGTTTTTTATTTAACTTTTCTCTGTGAAAATGAGGTATCCCAAGAATTTCTTCTACATTAGTGAGCTTAAGGCTACTCAATTTCTGTCCTTTCGAATAATCAATGGCATGCCTTCGGATTACTTTTGCAATTGTTTTTTCCAAGGATCTTACACCCGATTCTCTGGTATAATCGCTTATTATCTTTTTTACAACCGTTTGAGGAAATGATAGTCCCGAACCAGCCATTCCGTTCTCTTCCATTTGTTTTGGAATTAAATGTCGTTTGGCAATTTCAGATTTTTCTTCCAGTGTATATCCGCTTAAATCAATAATTTCCATACGGTCGCGTAAGGCAGGGTGTATGGTGGAAATATTATTGGCTGTGGCAATAAAAAAGATTTTTGAAAGATCGTAATCCATTTCGAGATAATTGTCGTAGAATGTAGAATTCTGCTCTGGGTCAAGCACTTCTAACAATGCAGCTTGAGGGTCTCCGTGAAAGGTATTTCCTGATACTTTATCTATCTCATCCAAAACAAAAACAGGGTTCGACGACTGAACTTTTTTAAGATTTTGAACTATGCGCCCAGGTAATGCACCAATATATGTTTTTCGGTGTCCACGTAGTTCGGCTTCATCGCGAAGACCCCCCAGTGATAAGCGTACGTATTTACGACCCAATGCACGTGCTATTGATCTGCCCAAAGAGGTTTTTCCTACTCCGGGAGGGCCCAACAGACATAAAATTGGCGATTTCATATTGCCTTTGAGTTTGAGTACCGCCAAAAATTCAATAATACGTTCTTTCACTTTTTCGAGACCATAATGATCTTCATTCAATACTTTTTCTGCATGTTTTAGGTCAAAATTATCAATGGTAAACTCATTCCAAGGAAGTTCGGTAAGTAGCTCAACATAATTGAGTTGAATTGAAAATTCTGCAGCCGATGGATTCATTCTTTTAAGCTTTGCAAGTTCTTTTTCGAATGTTTCTGCTACATTTTTGTCCCAGCTTTTCAGTGAGGCTTTCTCTTCAATTTCTTTAATTTCCTGCTCATGCGGAGCACCTCCCAGTTCTTCCTGAATGGTTTTAAGCTGCATATTCAGAAAATAATCTCGCTGTTGCTTATCAATGTCGGTTTTTACCTTCTCCTGAATTTGCTCTTTCAATTCAAGCATTTCTAGTTCGCCGGAAAGCAGTTGGTGTATTCTTGTTGCCAGCTTATTTAAGTCGTTGATTTCTAGTAATTTCTGTTTTTCAGTGGCGTCAATTTTAAGATTAGATGCAATAAAATGAAGCAGAAAAGTTGAGCTTTCTATATTCTGAATAGCAAAACCAGCTTCTGCTGGTAGATTTGATGATTCTCTAATTACTTTAGTTGCCATTTCTTTCAAGTTGTTCATAAGAACAGTGAAAGTTTTTGAGCTTTTTGCCGATAGCAAATTATTGTCGTAGGCATTTACTTTTGCCCTGAGATATGGTTCTCGTTGCGTGTATTTTTCAATGCTGAAGCGATTTCTCCCCTGAATAATAATGGTGTCTGACCCGTCGGGCATTTTTAGTAGCTTTATTATATAAGCTACAGTACCTGTTTTGTATAGGTCTTTGGCTTTTGGATCATCTATCGATGCGTCTTTTTGCGCCACCACGCCAATGGTTTTGTCTTTTTTGTACGCATCCCGAACCAATTTAATACTTCTGTCGCGACCAACCGTAATTGGAATAATTACTCCAGGAAAAAGTACCGAATTTCGTAAGGCTAGAATTGGAAGTTCGTCGGGAACTTTTTCTGAGTGAATGCGCTTTTCATCCTCTTTACTAAGTAAAGGGAAAAACTCAGAATCCTCGCCATGGGGATCCGATAATATAAGTTGGGAAAATATATCTTTTTTTGTCTTGCTCATAGTGCCAGATTGTCATTAATTCTAAAGAAAATTAGGAAAAACTGATGTGTCAATTACGATGCCAAAGCATCAATGACCATGTCTTTGTTCTTTACTCATGTCAAAAATGCAGGATAAAATCTCTTTTTCTGTTTCATCGAATTCAATTCCTCTTCTTTTCATGACATTTTCTGCTACCTTAAATGCTTTATTCATCTGGTAGGTGGTCATTTTAAGCGTACTTCCCCAGCTAAACGACGGAATGAAATTTCTTTGGAAACCACTGCCAAAAATATTTGAAGATACGCCAACAACAGTACCGGTATTGAACATTGTGTTGATGCCACATTTGCTATGATCGCCCATGATAAGCCCACAAAACTGCAGGCCTGTAGGTTCAAATCTTTCTGTAAGATAACTCCAAAGCTTCACTTCTTCATAAGTATTTTTTAGATTGCTATTATTGGTATCTGCACCCAGGTTGCACCATTCTCCAATTACAGCATTGCCTAGAAAACCATCATGAGCTTTGTTGGAATATCCCTGAATAACAACATTGTTTAATTCTCCACCTACTTTAGAATGTGGGCCAATGGTGGTTGGTCCATAGATTTTGGCTGACATTTTTACAACAGAATGATCGAGTATGGCAAAAGGACCCCTAATGGCACTATTTTCCATAATTTCGGCATCTTTCCCGATATAAATGGGGCCATTTTCTGCATTTAGTATCGCGAATTCACAAACTGCACCTTCTTCAATGAATATTTTTTCAGGCCATTTTACCCTATTGCCGACAGGAATGGCTTGAGATTTTCGGCCCTTGGTCAGTATTTCGAAATCATCTTCAATATTTTCTCCGTTTTTGGAAAAAATATCCCAGGTGTTTTGAATTCTCTTAATCTCATGACTATACTCGGTGCAAGAAAAGTCTGCAATATTAATGTCCAAGTAATTTTCGAACAAAGATATTTTTTCAATGTATTCTTTATTAGCAGCAAAGGCAAGTAGGATATTGTCTTTTACTAGCGCCTGATTTTCTTTTAGCGAAAGTATTTGAGATAATATCTCTTTGTCGGGCATCAAACTACCATTTATGGCAATATTAAATGATTCGATTTTTGCTTTGAATTTTTTCTGCAAATAGTTTACACTTAAAAAAGAAATATCTGTTTCTGTGTATTTCTGCCATTTTTCAGCAATGCTTAATATGCCACAACGAATATCACCCACTGGGCGTGTATAAGTGAGTGGCAAAAGATGCATACGACTGATATCGTCAAAGAGAAGTATATTCATCATGTACAAATATAAAAAAAGCCCTCGTAAAAGGGCTTCTCAGTAGAAAATATTTTTTTATTGAGTGTCTTTCTGCTCGTAATGCTTTTTGTAACGTGTCTTAAATTTATCAACACGTCCGGCAGTATCAACAAGTTTCATTTTGCCGGTAAAGAAAGGGTGCGAAGTATGTGAAATTTCCATTTTGTACAGCGGATATTCCTTTCCATCTTCCCATTTAATGGTCTCTTTAGTCTCTACAGTCGATTTTGTAATAAAAGAATAATCGTTAGAGGTGTCTTTGAAAACTACCAATCTGTAATTCTTTGGATGAATGTCTTTTTTCATGTCTTCACGGTTTTTCGGGGTGCAAAGATAAAAGTAAATCTCTATTAAACAAAATTTTCATTGTATTTTTTTCTTTGGTAGATTCAACTACCAAATGCAACAAGTTTATAGAAAACATCTTTAGGAGTATCAAAAAGTAAGTTTTTCCTTGGTCTTCTGTT